>NZ_JAODZG010000028.1:0-44549 GCF_029835135.1 Stenotrophomonas sp. GD04145
ATCCACGCGTGGCGTGGATCTACCGACCGTCACCGGGAAACTGTCAAAGGTGGGGCGGTGTGGGCGGGCAGGACCGTTGGCGCCATGGATGGCGCCATCGAGCCCCCAGGGATGGGTTTACGGCGTGTCCTGCCCGCCCACACCGCCCCGCCAAATCCGCAGACAACCCAGAGCCGGCTGTTGCCATTGACGTTGCCCTGGCTTGAAGCAGGTGCAGGGCGCAGCCCTGCCTGACCCCCGCTACGGTAGGGTGGAGCGATGCGGCGCTGCAGCTTGGCGCCGCCGCATATTTGATTACACTTGAAACTTGTTTGCCCACGACTCCGGACACCCACCCATGAAGCTTGGTTCTTTGAAGGAAGGCGGCCGCGACGGCACCCTGATCGTCGTCTCGCGTGATCTGCGCCACGGCGTCCGCGCCACCGGCATCGCGGCCACCCTGCAGCAGGCCCTGGAGGACTGGAGCCGTGTCGCACCGCGCCTTAATGCGCTCTACGAATCACTGAACGCCGGTGACGCCGATGGCGTGTTCGACCTGGACCCGCAGACGCTGGCGGCGCCCCTGCCGCGCGCCTATGAATTCGTTGATGGCAGCGCCTACCTGCCGCACGTCGAGCGCGTCCGCCGCGCCCGCGGGGCCGAGGTTCCGGAAAGCTTCTACACCGACCCGCTGATGTACCAGGCCACCAGTGCCGGTTTCTACGGCCCGCGCGACGCGGTGAAGGTGGTCAGCGAGGAGTACGGCATCGATCTGGAGGCCGAACTGGTGGTCATCACCGACGACGTGCCGATGGCGGTCACCCCGCAGCAGGCCGCCGGCCACATCCAGCTGGTGGGTCTGGTCAACGACGTTTCGCTGCGCAACCTGATTCCGGGCGAGCTGGCCAAGGGCTTCGGCTTCCTGCAGTCCAAGCCGCGCTCGGCACTGTCGCCGGTGTTCGTCACCCCTGACGAACTGGGTGACGCCTGGCAGGACAGCAAGGTGCACCTGCCGCTGGTCACCCACATCAATGGTGCGTGGTTCGGTGCGCCGGAGGCAGGCGTGGACATGCAGTTCAACTTCGCCCAGCTGGTGGCGCATGCGGCCAGGACCCGTCCGCTGGGCGCCGGCACCATCGTGGGATCGGGCACCATCGCCAACGAGGACACCAGCAAGGGCGCTTCGTGCTTTGCCGAGCAGCGCACCGTGGAAACCCTGCGCGACGGCAAGCCGAGCACACCGTTCATGTCGTTCGGCGACGTGGTGCGGATTGAAATGTTCGACGCCGCCGGCAACAGCATCTTCGGTGCGATCGAGCAGCGCATCGAGCAGGCGGCCAGGCCCTGAGGATGGACGCGGCGATGGAGATCCCGGTCGACGACGGCATCGTGCTGTACACCTACTGGCGATCCAGCGCCGCCTACCGCGTGCGCATCGGCCTGGAGCTGAAGGGCCTGCGCTGGGAGGCGCGCCCGGTTCATCTGCTGCGCGACGGTGGTGAACAGCACGGCGAAGCCTATCGCGCACTCAATCCGCAGGAGCGGGTGCCGACCCTGCTGCACGAGGGGCAGGTGCTGACCCAGTCACTGGCGATCCTGGAGTATCTGGACGAACGTTTTCCGCAGATGCCGCTGCTGCCGGCCGATGCGGCCGGCCGCGCCCGCGTCCGTGCGCTGGCGCAGTTGGTCGCCTGCGACATCCATCCGCTGAACAACCTCCGGGTGATGCAGCATCTGGAACGCGGCCTGCACCTGTCCGCCGATGTCCGCACCCAGTGGACGCTGCAGTGGATCGCCGAAGGCTTTGCGGCCCTGGAAACCCTGCTGGCCGGGAGCAGCGACACCGGCACCTTCTGCCATGGCGACCGGCCCGGCCTGGCCGACATCTGCCTGCTGCCGCAGGTGTACAACGCACATCGCTTTGGTCTGGATCTGTCGCCGTATCCGACCCTGCGCCGCATCGAAGCCGCCTGCCAGGCGCTGGACGCATTCGAGCGTGCGCGCCCCGAAAACCAGGTCGACGCGGCCTGATTGCCGCTGCGATCGCCGGGCATGGTCCGGCGCTACCCCTCGCTGGTCGGTGGCAGCGCGGGGCGACGCCCGGTGGATTCCGCATCCCCGATGAGCAACTGCCGCAGGTCATCGCGGAACAGCCGGTAGGCGTCTTCTCGACGGACCTCGTCGGCCTGCCGCAACACCCATGCGGGATGCACCGTGGCAGAGCCACGGGTGCCATCCGGCAGGGTGTGCCAACGGGCGCGATCACGCGTCAGGCTGAAATAGCTGCCGAACACCGCCGACGCCGCCGTTGCGCCCAGGCACACGATGATCTCCGGCCGCACCCGCTCGATCTCGCCGAGCAGCCACGGACGGCAGGCCTGCACATGGCGGCCCTGCGGACGTTTGTGCAGGCGCACCTTGCCGCGCCTCTCGTGGTGGAAATGCTTCACTGCGTTGGTCAGGTACAGCGTGGAGCGGGCGATACCCAGCTCGGAGAGGGCACGGTCCAGCAGCGCGCCGGCAGGTCCCGCGAAGGGGCGTCCGCACAGGTCCTCGGTGTCGCCCGGCTGTTCGCCGACCAGCATCACCCGTGCATCGCCAGGCCCTTCACCGAACACCACCTGGGTGGTGGACTCCCACAGGGGGCACTGCCGGCAGCCCGCTGCCTGGCGCTGCAGGGTAGCCAGATCACTGGAGGGTGAGGGGACCGGGGATGTCGCCTGCCGTGATGGAATCCGCCGCTGGGGTGGCTGCGCCGGACGATCGTGCATGGCCTGCACGCGGTCGCCAGCATCGCGGATCAGCCCGGGCAGCAGCTGCGCCTCGGGCAGGTGCCGCCAGTACCGGGCAGGCATCTCCTGCTGCATCATCCGCGTGTTGAGGCGTGCGGGATTGAAGATGCTTGCGTAGTAGGTCTGCCAGAGCGTCTCGCGTGCGTCCTCCGCCGGCGCCTGCTCGCGGTGCCCGCCAGCGCCGAAGGACAGCGCCTGGCCATCCCAGTGCACGCTCCGGTAGGGGGTGAGGATGGCCCAGCGCATGCCAGCGAAGCGGCGTGCGAAGAACGCCGCGACCCGGTCGACGATCCGATGCTGCGGCTCGAACCATGCGATGAAGGCATCCTGCTCGCCGGGGATCTCGCGGAAGCGCACGAACGCCTTCATCTTGTGCGTGTCGCGGCGGACCGCCTGCGCCATCGTCATCGCGCGCAGCACATCGGCGTCGGTTGGATTGGAGAGCAGCGCGCGCTCGCCGTGCACGATCCGCCACAGCAGCCGGTACAGCAGTGGCATCGGCTGCGCATCGGCATGGCACAGGCAGGTGGAGGCCAGCTCAAGAAACGCACTCGGCACATGCGGTACGGGGGGCGTTTCCAGCAGCGGGGCCTGGGTCGCTGCTGGAGCGTCCAGCAACGACCCGGCGCCGCTTTCCAGCCAGTCCAGCTGCTCGGGCGAGAGCCCGCGCAGCAGCGCTTCGCGCGCTGCATCCCGCCAGGCATCGAGCGACCACGGGGGATCGACCCGCAGCGACCAGCGCTGGGCGTCAGGCTGCCGGCGATGCATCGAACAGCGATCCCTGGCGGGGCGGCGGGGCCAGGCGCGCGCGCAATGCCACAGGATCCTCCAGCGCCTTGCGTGGCTGGTGGTCAGCCAGCAGCACGAACGGCAGCAGCTTGCCCATCGGTGCCTTCAGCCTCGCAATGTCCGCCACCCGCAGCCGGCCATGGCGGCGCGCCATCAACACGCGCTTCACGTTGCGAACGCCGAGCCCGGGAACCCGCAGCAGCAGTTCCTTCGGCGCACGGTTGAGGTCGACGGGGAAGCGCTCGGGATGGCGGATCGCCCAGGCCATCTTCGGATCGATGTCCAGATCCAGCATGCCCCCCTGCGCGGTGTCGGTGATCTCTTCCACGCCGTAGCCATAGAAGCGCAGCAGCCAGTCCGCCTGGTACAGCCGATGCTCGCGCTGCAGTGGCGGCGGCTGTACCGGCAACTGCAGACTGGCGTCGGGAATGGGGCTGAACGCCGAGTAGTAGACGCGGCGCATCCGGTAGCTGCCGTACAGATTGTCGGCACTGCAGAGGATCTGCCTGTCGCTGGCGCCATCGGCACCGACGATCATCTGCGTGCTCTGCCCCGCCGGTGCGAAGCGCGGGGCTTTCGCTCGCGTCCGGCGCGGCGCGCCCGCGGTGATCGCGCGCGATGCCTTGCCGGCCTCCTTCGCTTCCTCGATGCGCCAGCGCAGCTCGCCCATGGCGCCGCGGATCGAGCCGACGGTCTTCTCCGGAGCCAGTTTCGTCAGTCCGGCCTCGGTGGGCAGTTCGACATTGATCGAAAGACGGTCGGCGTGCCGGCCGGCCGCTGCCAGCAGTTCCGGCGATGCTTCGGGAATGGTCTTGAGGTGGATGTAGCCGGCGAAGCGATGTTCCTCGCGCAGCCGGCGGGCGACTTCCACCAGGCGCTCCATCGTGTAATCCGCATTGCGGATGATTCCGCTGGAAAGGAACAGGCCCTCGATGTAGTTGCGCTTGTAGAAGTCCAGGGTCAGCGCGACCACCTCATCCACACTGAAACGCGCGCGTGGCACGTTGCTGGAGACGCGGTTGATGCAGTACGCACAGTCGTAGACGCAGAAGTTGGTGAGCAGGATCTTCAGCAGGGACACGCAGCGGCCGTCCGGCGTGTAGCTGTGGCAGATGCCCATGCCCTCGGTGCTGCCGATGCCACCGCTGGTCCGGGAGTCGCGCTTGCCGGACCCGCTGGAAGCACAGGAGGCGTCGTATTTGGCGGCGTCGGCAAGAATGGCCAGCTTGCGGAGGGTGTCCATGACGGCACGCTACGCAGGGGCTGTCTCATTGGATGAGACAGCCCCTGAACTCTTCAGGATCTGCCGCCGGGCATGGCCCGGCGGGGGTGGATCAGAAGCCGTGGGTGATGCTCGGCTGGCCTGCTGAATAGTCGGCGTACGGGTCGTGCTCGCCGCTGCTGCCTTCGGAGAGGCGGAACTTCAGCGCCAGGCCGTCGCGCGAATCGGCAGCGCGCAAGGCTTCCTCCTGCTCGATCACGCCGGACTTGGCGAGCCGGAACAGGCATTGGTCGAAGCTCTCCATGCCTTCTTCCAGCGAGGCTTCCATCGCGGCCTTGATCTCGTGCACCTGGCCGCGTCGCAGCAGGTCGCGGATCATCGGGGTGTTGATCAGCACCTCGGTGGCTGGAAGACGGCGGCCGTCCTTGTTCTTCACCAGGCGCTGGCTGATCACCGCACGCAGGTTCAGCGCCAGGTTCATCAGCACGTTCTTGTGCGCGCTTTCCGGGAAGAAGTTGAGGATCCGCTCGATGGTCTGGTCGGCATTGTTGGAATGCAGCGTGGCCAGGCACAGATGGCCGGTCTCGGCGAAGGCGATGGCCGCTTCCATCGTCTCGGCATCCAGGATCTCGCCGATCAGGATGACGTCCGGTGCCTCGCGCATCGCGTTCTTCAGCGCATTGTGGAAGGCATGGGTGTCCAGCCCCACTTCACGCTGGTTGACGATGGACATCTTGTGCTTGTGCAGGTACTCGATCGGATCCTCGATGGTGAGGATGTGTCCGGTCGTGGTGCTGTTGCGATGGTCGATCATCGACGCCAGCGAGGTCGATTTGCCGGAACCGGTGGACCCCACCACCAGCACCAGCCCGCGCGGGGTCATGATGACGTCCTTCAGCACCTGCGGCAGGTTCAGCTCCTCGATGCTCGGGATCCGGCTGCGGATGGCGCGGATGACCATGCCGACCTCGCCCCGCTGCTTGAACACGTTCACCCGGAAACGGCCGGCATCGGCCAGGGCGATGGCCATGTTGAGCTCCAGCTCGCGCTCGAACTGCGGCACCTGGCCCTCGTCCATCAGCGAATAGGCGATCTTCTTGACCATGCCGGGCGGCAGGCCGGTGTTGCCCAGCGGGTAAAGCTTCCCCTCGATCTTGATGTAGACCGGTGCTCCGGTGGTCAGGAACATGTCCGAGGCGTTCTTTTCGGTCATCAGCTTCAGGAAGTAGCCGATATCCATCGCGAATTTTCCCCAACGAAACTGCCGGCGCCCGTTGCAAGCACGGCGCTGGCTTGACGACAATGGCCGTGAACCGACAACCGGTACGGCCTCCCCAATGAAACGACCTAGCTTCGCACGAATGCGCCACGGCCTGTATGTGATGGCGTTTGCATTCGCACTGTCTGCCCCCGCCTGGGCGCAGGACGGTGCGCTGGAACTGGCCCAGGCCCGGCAGGCGGTGGACAAGGCCACCCAGGCCGATGCCGACCAGTACGCCCCGGACCTGATCGATCTGGCCCGGCAGGGCCTGGAGCAGGCGCAGCGCGCCGCTGGCGATCGCCGCGAACGCAAGAACGCCCCGGCCATGGCCCTGCGCGCGGCGGCCGATGCCGACCTGGCCCGCGCCCGCAGCGAGGAGGCCACTGCCACCGCGCAGCTGCAGCTGCGCCGCAACGAGGTGAACCAGCTGCAGCGCCAGCTCTCGACCGGGGAGGACCGCCGGTGAAACCCGTGAACGCCGTAACCCTGGCCGTACTGCTGGCTCTGCCGACCCTTGCCCTGGCGGCCGACAACCCCGTGGTGGCCCAGCTGAGCCAGCGCCTGATGGCCATCCAGGCCAATCCGGACACCGCCGAACTGGGCGCCTTCGAGCGCATGCAGGCCCAGCAGGCCATTGCCACCCTGGACAAGGCCAAGCGCCGCGACCAGGAGTTGGCGACCTACCTGGCCCAGCGCCGGGTCGAGATCGCCGAGACCGCCGTACGCGCGGCCCTGGCCGCCCGTGAGGTCGATCGGCTCGAGCGGACCCGCAGTGACCTGCTGATCGAGGCGAGCCGCCGCGATGCCGCCCGCGCCCGCCAGGAGGCCGAACAGCTGCGCATGCAGGCGCAGATGCAGGCCGAGGAAGCTGAACGCCTGCGTCAGGCTGCCGAGGCCGAGACGCTGGCACGGCAGGACGCCGAGAACGCCCTGACCAGCGTGGCCGGCAAGCAGCAGCAGCGATTGAGCGCGGCCCAGCAGAATGCGGCGAAACTGGCCCGCGAGGAGGCCGAGCTGGTGTCCGGGCAGAAGCTGCCGGGCTCGAAGTTCGACGGACGCGGCGAGGTCTTCACCTTCGCCGGTGATGCTTTCGGAGCGGGCGGCTCCAGTCTGTCCGCCGGGGCGCGCAACCAGGCCAAGGCGTTGGCCGAGTACCTGAACATCGGCAAGAAGGGCCGGCTGCGCATCGAGGCCTACGACAGCGCCAACGGCGTCGGGCAGAAGCGCGCCGAGGCGCTGCGTGATGCACTGGTGGCGGGCGGTGTCGCCAGCAACCGCATCCAGATCAGCGGCAAGAAGGCGGCGTCGACCCGGGCGCGCTCGGCCGAGGTCATCATCGCCCCGTAATTGATTGATATTGTTTGTTTTTCGTTGCGTTGAGCATTCAGCCTGAACCCCGCCCCGGCGGGGTTCGGTCTTTTTGTCGCAGGGGTCTTGTACCCCGCCCGGAGCAGGCGTAGGGTCAATCGTCCGGGACGCAATGCCGCGGACCGGACGATGGGAGGGCCGGGCCGATGCAAGCAGGGCGCGAACCGCAGCAGACCGACGTGCGCAGGCCAGTGCCGCAGGTCGTTGTGCGCACCCATGCAGCCATCGAACGGCGCTCCTCCATGAACAACGCCCCGTGCCTTGCGGCCGGGGCGTTCGCGTATCTGTCGAAGGAGGTCCATCATGTTTGAAGATCAGCCCCAGAGCGAGATCGACGCACGTCGCGCGCGTGATCCGGAGTTCAGGGCACTCCATGACCAGCACCGCAAGTTGAACAAGAAGTGCATGGACGCGGAGTTGGGTGTACTCCCGATCGATGATGTCACCCTGGGTCGCATGAAGCGTGAGAAGCTGCTGGCCAAGCAACGACTTCTGCGAATGTACGAAACACCGCTCCCAACGACGTCCGCCACGCTGTGACGCACCTCGTCACGCCCGGAACGGCGTGATCCGGCCACAGAAGGCCCGGCCAGGCGCTCGCGCCCTGGCGTCGCGGTACCGCCGATGACGGCGGCCGCGCCAAGGCACCACAGGCGGTGGTGCCTTGGCCCGCACGTCCCTGTCTCATCGATGCGGACGGTACCGGTCTCCTCGTCGATCCGGGGCCGTCCGCATCCCTTTTCCGGCAGCGTCGCGCCCATGCCCGGACTGACCTGACTTTCAGCGCCATCCGTCGGATAATCGTCTGTCCGGCCCTGTGTGGCGCGAACCGAAAGTCCTGCGAATGCCCATCCATTCTTCCGTCCTCGAACTCATTGGCCAGACCCCGATCGTCAAGGCCCAGCGCCTGGACACCGGTGTCTGCGAGCTCTATCTGAAGCTCGAGAACGCCAACCCGGGTGGATCGATCAAGGATCGCATCGGCCTGTCGATGATCGAGGCAGCGGAGAAGCGCGGGGACCTGAAGCCGGGCGCGACGCTGGTCGAGGGCACCGCGGGCAACACCGGACTGGGCCTGGCCCTGGTCGCCCAGCAGAAGGGCTACAAGTTGATCCTGGTCGTTCCCGACAAGATGAGCCGGGAAAAGATCTTCAATCTGAAGGCGATGGGCGCTGAAGTGCGTCTGACCCGCTCGGACGTGGCCAAGGGCCACCCGGAGTACTACCAGGATCTGGCAAAGACCATCGCCGAGCAGACGCCGGGCGCCTACTTCATCAACCAGTTCGGCAACCCCGACAATCCGGCCGCCCACGAATTCGGCACCGGCCCGGAGATCCTGGAGCAGATGGGCGGCGATCTGGACGCCATCGTGTTCGGCTGCGGCAGCTCGGGCACCATGACCGGCCTGTCGCGCGCCTTCGCCACGCTGTCGCCGAAGACCGAGCTGGTGCTGGCCGACCCGGTCGGGTCGATCCTGGCCGAGTACATCAACGATGGCGTGCTCAATGACAAGTCGGGCAGCTGGCTGGTGGAAGGCATCGGCGAGGATTTCCTGCCCTCGATCTCCGATTTCAGCCGTGTCACCAGGGCCTATGCCATCAGCGACGCCGAGAGCTTCCACACCGCACGCGAACTGCTGGGCAAGGAAGGCATCCTCGGTGGCTCCTCCACGGGTACCCTGCTCGCCGCCGCACTGAAGTACTGCCGCGAGCAGACCACGCCGAAGAAGGTGCTGGTGCTGGTGTGCGACACCGGCAACAAGTACCTGTCGAAGATGTACAACGACTACTGGATGCTGGACAACGGCTTCCTCGAGCGCCCGCAGCACGGCGACCTGCGCGACCTGATCCTGCGCCCGTACGGCCAGCGCGACACCGTCGTGATCGGCCCGAATGATCTGTTGACCACCGCCTACCAGCGGATGAAGCTGTACGACGTCTCGCAGCTGCCGGTGATGGAGGGCGACCAGCTGGTCGGCATCGTCGATGAAAGCGACGTACTGCTGCATGTCTACGGCGACGAGGCGCGCTTCCGGGATCCGGTGGCCACGGCCATGGTCAGCAAGCTGGACCGGCTGGACGTGAAGTCGCCGATCGAAGCCCTGCTGCCCGTGTTCGACCGTGGCCAGGTGGCGATCGTCATGGACGGCAATGCCTTCCTTGGCCTGATCACCCGGATCGATCTGCTCAACTACCTGCGGCGTCGCGTTCAGTAAAGCGAAGATCGCAGACGATCGCAGCTGAATCCACGTTTATTCGCGTCAAAGGTTGTTAAGGCCGCGCTGATAGACTTCCGCTCCTTCGACGGCACCGTCCACCGGTGCCCATCAGGAATCAACATGTCCAACGCTTCTTCCCAGGATCGCGCGCTCGCCCTGGCCACCCTGGCCATCCACGGCGGCCAGTCGCCCGATCCGAGCACCGGTGCGGTGATGCCGCCGATCTACGCCACCTCGACCTACGCGCAGTCCAGCCCGGGCGAGCACCAGGGCTTCGAATACTCGCGTACGCACAATCCGACCCGCTTTGCCTATGAGCGCTGCGTCGCCTCGCTGGAGGGGGGAACCCGCGGTTTCGCCTTTGCTTCCGGCATGGCCGCCAGCTCGACCGTGATCGAACTGCTGGACGCCGGCAGCCACGTGGTGGCGATGGATGACATCTATGGCGGCAGCTTCCGCCTGTTCGAGCGCGTGCGCCGTCGTACCGCCGGGCTGGACTTCAGCTTCGTCGATCTGACCGACCTGGCCGCGTTCGAGGCTGCGATCACGCCGGCCACGCGCATGGTGTGGATCGAAACCCCGACCAACCCGATGCTGAAGATCGTGGACATCGCCGCGGTCGCCGCCATCGCCAAGCGCCACGGCCTGATCGTGGTGGTGGACAACACATTCGCCTCACCGATGCTGCAGCGTCCGCTGGAACTGGGTGCGGATCTGGTCCTGCACTCGGCCACGAAGTACCTCAACGGGCATTCGGACATGGTCGGCGGCATGGTCGTGGTCGGCGACAACGCCGAACTGGCCGAGCAGATGGCGTTCCTGCAGAACTCGGTGGGGGGCGTGCAGGGGCCGTTCGACAGCTTCCTGGCCCTGCGTGGCCTGAAGACCCTGCCGCTGCGCATGAAGGCGCACTGCGCCAATGCGCTGGCCCTGGCCCAATGGCTGGAAAAGCACCCGGCGGTGGATAAGGTGATCTACCCCGGCCTGGCCTCGCACCCGCAGCATGACCTGGCGACCCGCCAGATGAGCGGCTACGGCGGCATCGTCTCGATCGTCCTCAAGGGTGGTTTCGAGGCGGCCAAGCGCTTCTGCGAGAAGACCGAGCTGTTCACCCTGGCCGAATCGCTTGGCGGCGTGGAGAGCCTGGTCAACCATCCTGCCGTGATGACCCATGCGTCGATCCCGGTCGCGCGCCGCGAGCAGCTGGGCATCAGCGATGCGCTGGTGCGCCTGAGCGTGGGGGTGGAAGACCTGGGCGACCTGCAGTTGGACCTGGAACGGGCGCTGGGTTGAGCCGCACCATGGCCAGCAACGACGAAAGCCGGGGAGGGACGCGGGCGCCACGTCGCATCGTCCACGCCCTGCGCGCCCGCCTGGGCGGGCTGCGCCGTTGGTGGCTTGCCCGCGGACTGGAGCAGGCGCGTTTCCCCGCGCTGCCCGCACCGGCCGCTGGCGACGCGCGCGGTGAAGCGCTGGTCTTCCCGCCGACCGATCCCACCCTGGGGCCGGGCGTCAATCTGTACGGCTACATCCACGGCCAGTTCGGCCTGGGGCAGGCGGCACGGATGTATGCCCGTGCCCTGCTGGGTGAGGGATATCCGGTTGCGGTGAACGATGCCGCCCTCCGCATCCCGCACGCGTGCAATGACCACAGCCTGTCCGGTCAGCTTGGACGGGGCGCGCCGTATCCCTTCAACCTGGTATTCGTGAATCCGGACCTGTTCGGTGAACTGGCGCCCCGCCTGCCGCGCGATACCTACACCATCGCGTTCTGGTTCTGGGAACTGGATACCGTGCCGGCCGCATGGCAGCGAACGCTGGAGCAGGTCGACGAAGTCTGGGTCTCCACCCGCTTCGTCGAGGATGCCTTCCGGCGCGCGACCGGCAAGCCGGTGGTGCGCATTCCGCATCCGATCGTGCCGCAGCCCGGCGCGGACCTGTCCCGGTCCAGCTTCGGCCTGGACGATGACGCGTTCGTGTTCCTGTGCAGCTTCGACTTCAATTCGTCGATCCACCGCAAGAATCCGTGGGCGGTGCTGGCGGCGTTCCGCGCGGCCTTCGATGGCGCACCGGACAACGTGCAGCTGGTGATGAAGTGCAGCAACGGCTTCCGCCATCCGCAGCGGCTGCGCGAGCTGATGCAGCAGGCTGCCGGCGATCCGCGCATCCTGGTACGCGACCAGGTGCTCGACGATGCGCAGCTGCACGCATTGCAGGAAACTGCCGATGCCTATGTCTCGCTGCACCGCGCGGAAGGGCTGGGGCTCGGACTGGCCGAGAGCATGGCCCGTGGCAAGCCGGTGATCGCCACCGCCTGGTCGGGCAATCTCGATTTCATGAACGAGGGCAACAGCTGCCTGGTGCCGTTCCGCACGGTGCCGATCCGCCCGGGGGAGTATCCCTTCGCCGATGGCGGCACCTGGGCCGAGGCCGACGTGCCGGCCGCGGCAGCGTGGATGCGCCGGCTCGCCCGTGAACCGGGCCTGGCGCAGCGGATCGGCGTGCAGGCACGCAGCGACATCCTGGAAACCATGAGCCTGCAGGCCGCCGCAACGGCCATGCGCGCTCGATTGCAGTCTTTGGAACGACACGACCGATGAACCCAAGAACCACCACCACCGGGCACGAGGATTCGACATGCTGGGTATGCTGAAAGCCCTGTGGAACTACCGCTACTTCATTTTTTCCTCGATCAAGAACGAGCTGCGGCTGCGCTTCATCCGCAGCCGCCTGGGCGCCTTGTGGATGATCATCCACCCGCTGATGCAGGTGCTGATCTTCGCCACGATCCTGTCCGAGGTGCTGGCCGCCAAGCTGCCGGGCATCGATGACAAGTACGGTTACGCGCTGTACCTGATGTCCGGCACCCTGTGCTGGACGATGTTCTCCGAGACCATCGGCAAGTCGGTGAACCTGTTCGTCGACAGCGGCAACCTGATGAAGAAGATGTCGTTCCCCCGCATCTGCCTGCCGTTCATCGCCGGTGGCACGATGCTGGTCAACAACGTGCTGCTGCTGGTGGCGATCTTCGCGGTGTTCGCGGTGATGGGCCACATGCCAACTGCCGAGGCCCTGTGGCTGCCGGCGCTGATGCTGCTGACGCTGGGTTTCTCGATGGCGCTGGGCCTGCTGCTGGGCGTGCTCAACGTGTTCATGCGCGATATCGGCCAGGTCGTCCCGGTGGTCCTGCAGGCATTGTTCTGGCTGACCCCCATCGTCTACCACATCACCATTCTGCCCGAGCGCGTGCAGGCCATCTTCCGGCTCAACCCGTTGCTGCCGCTGGTTACCAGCTACCAGAACGTGCTGCTGTTCGACAAGCCGCCGGTCTGGGGTGACCTGTTGTGGCTGATGATCGCCACGGTGGTGCTGGCATTGGCTTCGCTGGTGATGTTCCGTCGTGCCAGCCCGGAAATGGTGGATGCGCTATGAGTGGTGAACTGAAGGTCGACAACGTCGGCAAGGCGTATCGTGTCTGGACGAGTGAGTGGCTGCGCGCGGCCCGCTGGTTCGGTGTGCCGACGCGGCCCAAGGAAGAGAACTGGGTGCTGCGCAATGTGTCTTTCACCATCGCGCCCGGCGAAGCCGTGGGCGTGATCGGCCAGAACGGCGCGGGCAAGAGCACCCTGCTCAAGCTCATCACCGGAACCGCCCAGCCCACCGAGGGCCAGGTGACGCGGACCGGCCGCGTTGCGGCGATTCTCGAGCTGGGCATGGGCTTCAACCCCGACCTCACCGGTCGCCAGAACGCGTTCCACTCCGCAGGCCTGATGGGCTACTCGCAGGAGCAGATCGAAGCCGCGATGCCGGAGATCGAGGCCTTCGCCGAAGTAGGCGAGTATTTCGATCAGCCCGTGCGTACCTATTCCAGCGGCATGCAGGTGCGCGTGGCGTTCGCCGTCGCCACTGCGTTCACCCCGGACCTGCTGATCGTCGACGAGGCCCTGTCGGTCGGTGACAGCTATTTCCAGCACAAGAGCTTCGACCGCATGCGTCGCTTCCGCGAGGAGGGCACGTCGATCATGCTGGTCTCGCACAGCCTCAGCGACGTGAAGGCACTGTGCGACCGCGCTATCCTGCTGGACAAGGGACGAGTGCTGAAGGATGGCGAGCCGGACGAGGTCATCGATTTCTACAACGCGCTGATCGCGAAGAAGGAAAACGAGACGCTTGCGGTCGAGCAGCGCCGTGGCAAATCCGGCTGGGTGACTACCCGGAGCGGGACCGGCCAGGCCCGCGTGGAATCGCTGCGACTGCTCGATGGCGAAAGCAGCCAGGAGGTCAAGCTGGCAACCGTTGGCCAGAAGCTCCGGCTTGAACTGAAGGCACAGGTCAGTGCCGACCTGCCCAGCCTGGTACTGGGGTTCATGCTGCGCGACAAGCAGGGCCACATCATCTGGGGCAGCAATACCTGGCATACCGGTCAGGTCCAGCGTGATGTACGGGGCGGAGAACAGGTGGTCTACCACCTGGACTTCACCTGTACGCTGGGCCCGGGTTCCTACTCGGTGTCGCCGGCGCTGGTCAGCACCGAAACGCACATGGTCGACAACTTCGAGTGGGTGGACAACCTGCTGGTGTTCGACGTGATGAATGCCGACAGGACCACGTTCATCGGATCGAACTGGCTCGATGCTGCCTTCAGCGTCGAACGCAGCCGCGCATCGGCCGATGGTGTGCAGGCGGACTGACGGACAACCATGTCAAAGCTGATTTCCTACGCGCAGAATTTCGAAGACGTCATGCTCTGGCGCGCGCTGTCACATGTGGTCAATGGCTGCTATGTCGATGTGGGCGCACAGAGCCCCGATACCGACTCGGTAAGCCGGATGTTCTACGAGCATGGCTGGCGCGGCGTGCACGTGGAGCCCACGCCGCAGTATGCCAACCTGCTGCGCGATCGCCGGCCGGATGAGGTGGTGCTGCAGGTTGCCGTAAGCGATCAACCCGGGATACTGCAGTTCTTCAACATCGCCGATACCGGCCTGAGCACCACGGATCCGGCCATCGCTGCCGAACATCGGGAGGCGGGCTTCAACGTCTCCGACGTGCGTGTGCCGGCGCTGACGCTGGACACCGTGCTGGAGCAGGTGCCAGCCACTGACATCCACTGGTTGAAGGTCGACGTCGAGGGCGCAGAGGAACTGGTGCTGCGCGGCTGGCAGCGCGATACCCGCTTGCCCTGGCTGGTCGTGGTGGAAAGCACGCGTCCGCTGAGTTCGGAACAATCCCACCAGAGCTGGGAACCGATCCTGCTCGACAAGGGGTACCGGTTCGTCTATTTCGACGGCCTCAACCGGTTCTACGCCAGTGCGCAGCATCCCGAACTGGATGCGGCATTCGAGAGCGGACCCAATGTGTTCGATGATTTCAGTCTGAGTTCGGGCTCGCAGTTCTGCTCGCAGATCAACCTGGCCTATCACGAACTGCAGACGCTGGCGGATCGACGCGAGGTCGAACTGAACGAGCGGATCCAGGTTCTGGACGCGGCACTGCAGCGGGCGCAGGAAGAATCCGCCGAGGCAACCGAGCACAACGCCCGGGCAATGGAAAGGCTGCGCAGCGAGCACGAAGGCGCGGTCCGTGCGATGGCAGTGGCCCAGCGGGAACTGGTGAGCAAGCATGAGCGTGAGCGCAGCCTGCTCGACAGGAAGGCGCTGACCGAACTGCACGAGCTGACTGAGCAGGTCACCAAGGGCAAGCACGAGGCCCATCGTTGGTGGTTGGCGCATGAGCAGCTGCGCGCGCAGCTGGATGCGATCGAACGCAGCCGTTCGTGGCAGCTCACGCGGCCGTTCCGGGCAGTGCGCCGACGCCTGTCGTCCAGCGTGCTGGGCCGCATGAAACGTGCGCTGCGGCCGGCGGTCGTGCGCGCGCTGAAGGTCGCCATGGCCGCACCGTGGCTGCGACGCCTGGCCAAGCCCCTGGTTACGCGCATTCCCTTCCTTCACCAGCGCCTGCAGAAGATCGCCATCAGCGAACAGCTGTTCGAGATCGAGCGGGCGCGATTGGCTGCAATGGAGGGCAACGAGCACGAAGTCACTGTCGTCCATCTGGATCGACGGGCCCGGCGCGTGCTGGAAGACCTGAAGCGTTCAAGGAATGAAAGGGCTGCCCGATGAGAGTGCTGATTGACCTGCAGGGTGCACAGACCGAGAGCCGATTCCGGGGCATCGGGCGCTATTCGACCTCGCTGGCGCAAGCGATGGCCCGCAATGCGGGCGACCATGAGATCTGGGTGGCGGTCAACGGCACCTTCCCCGATGGCATCGGCGACATCCGCCAGGCCCTGGATGGCCTGGTCCCGCAGGAACGGATCCGTCAGTTCGATACCTTCAGCCGGGTAGGCTGGCCGAACGCCGCGGATGCGTGGCGGCGTGGTGCATCCGAGCTGATGTGGGAAGCGTTCCTGGATGGCCTCCAGCCCGACTTCATCCACGTATCCAGCCTGTTCGAAGGTTCCCAGGGCGGTGCGGTCGGCTCGATCGGCAAGTTGCCGGGCGTACGGGCGGCGACTGCGCTGACCCTTTATGACCTGATTCCGCTGCTCAATCCCGACGTCTATCTGGCATCGGACTGGGTCCGGTCCTGGTACATGGACAAGGTCGAGTCGCTCAAGCGCGCCGACCTGCTGCTGTCGATCTCCCAGCACGCGCGGCAGGAGGCATTGCAGGCGTTGGATATCGATCCGGCGCGTGTGGTCAACATCTCCTCGGCAATCTCGCCGCACTTCGTGCCGATGGTCATCGGCGAACGCGAGCAGACCCTGTTCCGCGAGCGCTTCGGCCTGCGTGGCCGCTACGTGATGTACAGCGGGGCAATGGAGCCGCGCAAGAATGCAGAGGGTCTGCTGCGGGCATTCTCCCTGATGGATCCTGCCGTACGTGCGTCGACGCAGCTGGTCATCGCCGGCAAAGTGTCCGAGCACGACCGCCGCAATTTCGATGCGCTGGCAGCGCAGCTCGGAGTCAGCAACCAGGTGGTGTTCACCGGCTATATCACCGACGAAGAGCTGATTGCGCTGTACAGCGCGACGGCGGCCTTCGTGTTCCCCTCGTTGCATGAAGGCTTTGGCCTGCCCGCGCTGGAGGCCATGTCCTGCGGAGCACCGACCATTGGCTCAGGCACGACCAGCATCCCCGAGGTGATCGGTCGTGAAGATGCGTTGTTCGATCCAACGGAGCCTGCTTCGATCGCCCGCTCCATGCAGAACGTCCTGACTGACACCGCATTCGCCGATTCCCTGCGTGCCCATGCTCCCCGACAGGCGGCGAAGTTCTCGTGGGACAATTCGGCCAAGGCCGCGCTGCAGGCCATGGAAGCGGTCGCATCGCGTCGTGAGCCACGCGATCGCCGCTGGGTCGCCGCGTCGCCTGCACTCGACGCCGGCTACCGCACCCTGGTCCAGGCGGTGGGTGGGCTGGACGTCGGCTGCGAGCCGGAACCCTTCGAACTGCAGCAGGCGGCAGCGCTGATCTCCTCCGGAATGGCGGCCAACGAGGCGCTCGCACGCGGCGGTGAGCTGCCCGCATCGCTGTCTTGGCGCGTGGAAGGGCCATTCGACAGCAGCTACAGCCTGGCCCTGGTGAACCGTTGCCTCGCGGAAGCATTGGCCGATCGTGGCCACCGCGTGGGTCTGCATTCGACCGAGGGCCCGGGTGATTTCGATCCGTCACCGCAGTTCCTTGCGCGCAATCCGCGCGTGGCGGCGCTGCATGCTGCCGTGGCCGCGATCCCGGCCGACCAGGCCGATGTGACCAGCCGGCTGCTGTATCCGCCACGGGTTGCCGATGCACGCGCAAGGATGAATCTGCTGCACGCCTATCCCTGGGAGGAGAGCGGTTTTCCGCAGGAGTGGGTCGAGGAGTTCAATGACAGCCTGCAGGGAATCTCCTGCGTTTCGCATCATGTCGAGAAGATCATGGTGGATAACGGCGTGTCGGTTCCCCTTGGCGTCTGCTGGAACGGCGTGGATCACTGGGAGCAGATTGTTGCCGATGCGACGTATCCGGTGCCGGGCAGGGGGTTCCGCTTCCTCCACGTGTCCTCGTGCTTCCCGCGCAAGGGCGTGGACGCGATGCTTCTGGCCTATGGCAAGGCGTTCAGCGCCGCCGACGATGTCAGCCTCGTCATCAAGACCTTCGCCAATCCACACAATGAAGTGCATCGCTGGCTGGCTGGCGCACGCCGCGACAACCCGGATTATCCGGACGTGCGCATCATCGAGGAGGACGTGAGCGACGCCCAGCTCAAGCATCTGTACGCAAGCTGCAACGCGCTGCTGGCGCCGAGCCGGGCTGAAGGCTTTGGCCTGCCATTGGCCGAAGCGATGCTGGGCGGCCTGCCGGTGATCACCACCAACTGGGGGGGGCAGCTGGATTTCTGCAGCGAAGAAACCGCCTGGATGGTGGATTACCGCTTCGTTCCGGCGCAGACCCACTTCAATCTGCGCAATTCGGTCTGGGCCGAACCCGATGTCGACGCGCTGGCCGCCGCAATGCGTGAGGTGCACGGCGCCGATCCGGCGCGTGTGCGGGACAAGGTCGAGGCCGCGCGGCGACTTCTGAAGTCGCGCTTCACGTGGTCCGATGCCGCGCGGAGACTGGAGCAGGACGTACGCGCGTTCGCGGCGCAGCCGACGCTGCCCGATGCGCGCGTCGGCTGGATCACGACCTGGAATACGCGCTGCGGCGTGGCCAGTTACGCCAGCTATCTCGTGGAGAGCGGCGGAACGCCGGTGGCGATCCTGGCGGCCGAGGCCGATGACCGCACGTTCCGCGATGGGCCAGAGGTTGTCCGCTGCTGGCGGCAGGGCGAAGGCGACATGCTCGAGCGGCTGGAACAGCAGATCGAGCGCCTGAAGCTGGACACGCTGATCATCCAGTTCCAGTACGGCTTCTTTGACTTCCCCGCGTTCTCGGCCTTCCTTGAGCGGCAGCAGGCGGCCGGCAGGGGCCTGATCGTGATGATGCATGCAACCGTTGATGCCGCGGAGAATCCGCGCAAGCGGCTGCGCGACCTGGGGCCGGCACTGGCCGGCTGCGATCGCGTGCTGGTGCACTCCGTACACGACCTCAACCGTCTCAAGGACATCGGCGTGGAGCGCAACACCGCGATGTTCCCGCACGGCATCCTGGAACCGGCTGAGCCGGCGGCGGCAAACACGGGCGCACGCCTGCGCGTCGTTTCCTACGGTTTCTTCCTGCCGCACAAGGGGTTGCTGGAACTGATCGACGCTGTTGCGTTGATGGTCGCCCAGGGCGTGGACGTCGAACTGGCGATGATCAATGCCGAGTATCCGGTGGATGTCTCGCGGCAGCAGATCGACCAGGCGGTGGCGCGCGTCGTGCAGCACGGCCTGCAGTCGCGTGTGCGGATGGTGACCCGTTTCCTGCGTGACCAGGAGAGCATGCAGGAGCTGGTGCAGGCCGATGTGGTGGTGTTCCCATACCAGGGCACCGGCGAATCCTCCAGCGCGGCAGTCCGCTACGGGCTGGCCTCAGGCCGCCCGGTGGCCGTCACGCCGCTGGCGATCTTCGACAACGTCGGCGACGTCGTTCACCGTCTGCCCGGGACCTCCCCGGCCGATCTTGCGGCCGGTCTGCGGCAACTGCTGCGTGCCAGCCGTGACGGCGATCCAGTGTTGGCCGAAGTGCAGCAGCGTGCCGCACAATGGCGCGCCGAACACCGGTATCCTGCGCTGGCCCGCCGTCTGGACTCCATGGCTCGACAGATCCTCCGCACGCGTCGGCAGGTTCTGGCTGCAAATACACTCAATCATCAGGACGAGAAGCAATGAAGAAGGCAATCATCACAGGCATCACGGGTCAGGACGGCGCCTATCTCACCCAGCTGCTGCTGGAGAAGGGCTATGAAGTGCACGGCACCTACCGCCGCACCAGCTCGGTCAATTTCTGGCGCCTGGATGAGCTGGGCGTGACCAACCACCCGAACCTGCACCTGGTGGAGTACGACCTGACCGACCTCGGCACGTCGCTGGCGATGGTGCAGAAGATCCAGCCGGACGAGATCTACAACCTGGCCGCACAGAGCTTCGTCGGCGTCAGCTTCGACCAGCCGACCACCACCGCGCAGATCACCGGTGTGGGTGCACTGAACCTGCTGGAAGCGATCCGCCTGGTCAATCCGAAGATCCGCTTCTACCAGGCGTCGACCTCGGAAATGTTCGGCAAGGTGCAGGCCGTGCCGCAGGTGGAGGACACCCCGTTCTACCCGCGCAGCCCGTACGGCGTGGCCAAGCTCTACGCGCACTGGATCACTGTCAACTACCGCGAGAGCTACGACATCTTCGGTTCCAGCGGCATCCTGTTCAACCACGAAAGCCCGCTGCGCGGGCGCGAGTTCGTGACCCGCAAGATCACCGACTCGGTTGCCAAGATCAAGCTGGGCCAGCTGGACGTCCTGGAACTGGGCAACCTGGACGCCAAGCGTGACTGGGGCTTCGCCAAGGAATACGTGGAAGGCATGTGGCGCATGCTGCAGGCCGAGCAGCCGGACACCTTCGTGCTGGCCACCAACCGTACCGAGACCGTGCGCGACTTCGTGGCGATGGCGTTCAAGGGCGCCGGCATCGATGTCGAGTTCAAGGGCAAGGACGTGGACGAAGTCGCGGTGGACACCGCCACCGGCAAGACCGTGATGCGCATCAATCCGAAGTTCCACCGCCCGGCCGAAGTCGATCTGCTGATCGGCAACCCGGAAAAGGCCGAGCGCATCCTTGGCTGGAAGCCGCAGACCAGCCTGGAACAGCTGTGCCAGATGATGGTCGAGGCTGACCTCAAGAGGAACGAGCGTGGCTTCTCGTTCTGAGTTGTCAGGCCAGCGCGTGCTGGTCACGGGGGCGTCCGGGTTCACCGGGCGCTACGTGATCGAGCGCCTGCGTGCTGCCGGTTGCGATGTGCATGATCTGCATTCCGGCGACACCGCAACGTCGGTCAATCTGCTCGACCGTGCTGCGCTCAAGCAGCACGTCGCCAGAGTGCGTCCGCAGCGCGTGGTCCATCTGGCTGCGATCTCGTTCGTCGCCCACGGTGATGCCGACGAGATCTACCGGGTCAACGTGGTGGGTACGCGCAATCTGCTGGAAGCGCTGGCGTCTCTGGACGAGGCGCCGAGCAATGTACTGCTGGCCAGCAGTGCCAATGTCTACGGCAACGCGTCCGGCGTGCTCGACGAGCAGGCGCCGCTTTCGCCGCAGAACGACTACGCGGTCAGCAAGATGGCGATGGAGGCCATGGCGGCGCTGTGGATCGATCAGCTTCCGCTGACCCTGGTGCGTCCATTCAACTACACCGGCGTGGGCCAGGACGAGAAGTTCCTGATTCCGAAGATCGTGGCGCACTTCCGCCGCGGTGCCGATGTGATCGAGCTGGGCAACACCGATGTCTCGCGCGATTTCAATGACGTGCGGGGCGTGGCCGCTGCCTACGAAGGCCTGCTGGCACTACCGGGCAATGGCCAGACCTACAACGTCTGCTCCGGCCAGGAGCATTCGCTGCATGAGGTCATCGAACGCATGCGTGGCATCTCCGGCCGCGACATCGAAGTGAAAGTGAATCCCGCCTTCGTCCGCGCCAACGAGGTCAAGTCGCTGCGTGGTGACAACGGCAAGCTGCGGGCCGCGGTCGGCTCATTGCCGGACTTCGATCTGGGCGAGACGCTTCGTTGGATGTATCAGGCCCGCGCGGAGGCCTGAAAGAGCGCGGGGTCCGCTTCGGCGGATCCCGCCTTCAGTGCAGGGAGAACACGCAGTGCATTATGTCTGGCAACTGATTGCGCCGGTATTGGCGATGTGTCTTGCTGTCATCGGCAGCTCGACCCTGCTGGCCGTCGCCGGCATCCGCGTGAGCCCGCATCTGCGGCGGATCGGGCCGGTCCAGGCGTTGCTGCTTGCAAGCGTGTGCGTACTGGCCCTGCTGATGAATGCCAATGCGTGGCTGCCCGGCTACGTGGTGTTTCCCTGTTTCCTGATCAGCGGGGCCGTGGGAGCCCTCGTGGCGCTTCGCCGTGGCTTCGCCGATCCGCTCGCCCATGCGTCGATCTGGGCGTTCACGATCAGTCTGCTTGCGGGCGTTCTGCTGGTCGCATGGTGGAATCTCATGTTCGCCTCCCGGCATCTGTGGATGCTTGAAGGCACCAACCATGATCTGGTGTTCTTCTACGGCGGTGCCAAATGGGCCATGCAACACCCGCTCTGGGTCGAGCAGGCCACGGTGGCCCGCGAGTGGGCGCTGGGGCAATGCGGTCAGGGCATGCAGTTCATCGGCAACGGCTGCATCGTGCAGCGCAATGGGGCGTACAGCCTGTTGGCACTGGCGTCCAGCTTCGTGCCGGAGGCAGGCCCGAACCAGGTGCGGGCGATGATCGGCACCGCCGCACTGTTCCCGGTGCTCGGCATGCTGCCCTCGATGGCAGGCCGCTTCGGCGGCGCGCGTCGCTGGCCGCGGGGAACCGCGGTGGCCTTCCTGCTGGCGGTACTGTGCATGCTGGGTACCGGCATGATGCTTGCGGTGGTCAACGAGAACATCGGTACGGCGATGGCGGGCGCCCTGCTGATGATGATCGTGCTGTGGGCGCTTACGCCGATGCAGTCGCTGGGTGCAAAGTGGATCATGCTGGGTGCAGCCGCGGGCTGTACCGGCATGGCATACGGCGAAGCGGCGGTGCATGCGTGCATGATCGTGGCCCTGGCCGTACTGGTGACGGCCATGTGGCTGCGTTCCTGGCGGGTGTTCCTGCTGGGCGGCCTGCTGGCGATGCTGGCCTGCGCGATCGTCCTCAACCGGATGCTGCCCGAGCTGATGGCATCCTATGCCCAGGTCAGTGGCATCGTCGCGCAGTCGTCGTGGCCCAGCTGGTACATCCGGCAGCCCTTCTGGGGTTGGTGGCTGTCGGCTCCCTTCGCCGGCCTGTTGATGACCGGCGAGCCTGCCGTGAATCCGGAAGCCATCATGCTCGGGCTGGTGCTGATGGCGTCCACTGCATGGCTTTCCATCCGGGAAGGACGCTGGCGGTTCTTCGTCGGCTTGCTGGCAGCCAGCATGGTGCTGGTTGCCTATGTGCAGAGCCATGGCTATCAGTACGGCGAGCACAAGCTGGTGCAGGTGCTCGGGCCGGCATGGGTGGCGCTGTTGAGCTGGCTTCTGCTGCGCCATGCGCGCCGTCGCGGCCGCACAGGTGTGGTACTGCTGCTGATGGCGACGCTGGGGGCGCTGTCGGCGGCCTACGCCGTGCGTTCGCGATCAATCCTGGTCTCGCATGTGCCTTCGGGTATCACCCATGCCCTCTCGGAAGCGATCAGGCTGCCGCAGAAGGGAGATGAGGTTGTCATCGACACGTCCGGGGTCAACGGGCCGGAGCGCTACGTCAAGCAGGACTTTGCTGTGCTGGAGCTGCATCGGCGCGGGGTGCGCGCGCGCATTGCCGACCGTGGCGACGCTCCGGTGGGGTACAGCGATGCCCTGCTCAATGACAGCCTGCGCGGTGCCGAATCACCCGATTGGCTGCTGGTACTCAGGCAGCCCGGAACGGGCCCAGCGCTGCCGCCGGGTACTGCCCCGCTCCTGGAAGATCCCACATTCGCATTGTTCTCGCTGCAGTCCGGTCAGTTGCCGCTGGCCCAGGCGGGTACGGGCTGGCACACCTGCGAACAGGATCACTGCTGGACCCGCGGCGCCTTCAGCCTTGAAACCTTCGTGCCCAAAGGATGTGCGGGCGCACGACTGCAGGTTGATCTGGATCTGCTGCAGCCACCCGCCGAGGGACGTATCCATGTGACCGTCAACGGTGTGGAAGCAGCAACCGTCGACGGGCACCAGGGCGAGGTCAGTTTGTCGCTGGCCGGCGGCAGCTCGGTGGTCGTCCTCGCGCCGGATTGGCCGGTTGCGTCGCCGCAGGCGTTGGGTCTATCAACCGATCCCCGGCCTCTGTTCGCCAACGTGTCCCACGCCCGCATCAGCTGCGGCGTGCCTGCCGAGCCGGCAGAATGACGGTCTTCGCAATCATCCATCGAACAGCGTCGGGCCACGGCCACGGCGCAAGAGGTCTCCCATGCAACTCCTGATCGTCTTCGGCCTGGTCATCCTCGGCGCCTGTGGAACCGTCCTGCTGAAGGTCGGGGCAGGGCGTGTCACCTATTCCGACGGCCTCCTGCCCATGCTGTCGTCTGCGTTCAACCTGCCACTGGTGACCGGCTTCATCCTGCAGATGATCCCGCTGGTGTCGTGGGTGGTGCTGCTCAAGTACATGCCACTGACCAAGCTGCAGCCGATGATCGCCCTGACCTACGTGGTGACACCGGTGCTTGCCGTGCTGTTCCTGGGCGAGCACATCGGCCCACTGCGCATGGCCGGAATCGGCCTGATCGTGCTGGGCGTGGTACTGGTGAGCGCGAGCTGAGCATGAAGATCCTGATCGTTCTGACCTACTACACGCCCTACATGAGCGGGGTGACTGAATTCGCGCGGATGCTCGCCGAGGACCTGTCCCATCGCCACGAGGTCACCGTGCTCACCACCCAGCACGATGCATCCCTGCCGGTGGAAGAGACCATCAACGGCGTGCGCGTGGTGCGCGCACCGGTGTTCGCCCGCATGCACAAAGGCGTCCTGAGCTGGAAGTTCATCACCTGGTTCCGCCGACTGGCGCGGCAGCATGATGTGGTCAACCTGCATATGCCGATGCTGGAATCGGGCCTGCTGTCATTGCTGGTCCCCGCCCGCAAGCTGGTGGTGAACTACCAGTGCGACATGGCCGTGGTGGGTGGACTGCTGGACCGGCTGGCGGTGAACGTCACCCGTGTGTCCTGCTGGCTGGCCACGCGGCGCGCCCGTGATGTCGGGGTGCTCACCCACGATTACGCGAGCTCTTCGGCCTGGTTGTCCGGTATCCGCCACAAGCAGCATGAAGTGCTGGCGCCGATGAAGGCGATGCCCTGGCAGGATCGCCCGGCGAGTACCGACGGGGTGTTCCGCTTTGGTTTCGTGGGCCGCTTCGTCGCCGAGAAAGGCCTGCCTGTCCTGCTGGAGGCCTTCAGCCAGGTCCATGCCCTGCATGGCGACCGTGTCCGCCTGGTGCTGGTCGGGGATACCCACAACATCGCCGGCGGCGGCATCATGGATGCCATCCACGGCAGCATCGCCGCGCTGGGGGATGCGGTCGACGTGCGCGGTCGCGTCAGCGAACAGGAACTGCAGGCGTTCTATGCGCAGCTCGATGTGCTGGTACTGCCCAGCGTCAACCGCTATGAAGCGTTCGGCATGGTGCAGCTGGAGGCGATGCTCAGTGGTTCACGGGTGATCGCGTCGAACCTGCCGGGCGTGCGCACCATCGTGCAGAACACCGGCAATGGCGAAGTGGTGCCGGTCGGCGATGCACCGGCACTGGCGGCAGCGATGCTGCGCCTGATGGCCAGCCGCGATGCGGCAAGCCGTGCCGAGGTACGCGCACAGGCACTGCAGGCCTATCCGCTGCGGCGCTTCTACGACCTGCAGGAAGCCATGCTGCTGGATCGCACCGGGCCCGAGCGTCCGGCCTGATCCCACCTGGCCGGGTTGCCAGCGCTGCCTGCGGGCAGCGACGGCACCGTCATTCCCCGCGCTCGAATGACGGCTGCGCGCCGGTGGCGCAGCCGTGATGTGCCTGATTCAGATCGCCGCCAGTACCGACAGGCCACCCACCAGCACCGTGATCAGGCTGCCGGGATCCTTCACTGCGAACACGACCGGGTCGTCGTGCATCTGTCCACGGTGGGCCAGCAGCCAGGTGCGGCAGATCCAGTAGAGCAGGACCGGGCACAGCAGCCGCAGGAACAGCGGATGCCCGTAGAGCTCCTGGCTTTCCGGCGCGTTGATGTACAGGCACAGCACCAGTACCGACGCCATGCCCGACGCGGTACCCAGGGCCTGTACCAGTCCCAGGTCCTCGACGTGGTAGCCACGCCCGCTGGGCTTCTCCTTGCCGCTGGCCAGCGTCATGCGCAGTTCGGTGTAGCGCTTGAGCATGGCCAGGCTGAGGAAGATGAACATCGAGAAGGTCAGCAGCCAGAACGAAAGCGTGACGTCGATTGCCGCGGCACCGCCGACGATGCGGATGGTGTAGAGGGCGGCCAGCATCACCACATCGATCATCACCACCTGCTTCATCCGCAGCGAATAGGCCAGGGTGAGGCAGAAATAGATGGCCAGTACCAGCAGGAACGCAGGGGCGACAATGGCCGCCAGCAGGAAGCCGGCCAGGGTCAGTACCGGCGTGGCCAGCAGCCCCGAACGCAGATCCAGCCGGCCACAGGCGAACGGGCGCTTGCGCTTGCGCGGATGCTGCCGGTCCGAGTCGAGGTCCAGCAGATCATTGAACAGATACACGCCGGATGCGCACAGCCCGAAGGCGATGAACGCCAGCACCGCGTTGAGCGTGGTCTCCAGCTCCAGGAAACGATGACTCGCCAGCAATGGCACGAATACCAGCACGTTCTTCAGCCACTGGTGGACACGCATCGCCTTGAGCCAGGCGCGTGGGCCGCCGCCTTCGCGGGGCCAGTGGGCGGCAAGCTCCGAACAGTGCGCCGCAGCGCGGGCGACGCCGGCACCGGCGTTGACCACCCAGGCCGAATGCGCGTGCTTCCAGATGGCCAGATCGACCCGCGCGTTGCCCATGTAGTCGAAACCGCGCTCGCCGAACTGCTCCACCAGCAGATCGGCCTTGCGATGGCCGGCAAGATTGGTGTGTCCATCGCTGCAGAACACGTCGTCGAACACGCCCAGATGGCGCGCGATGGGCTCCACCAGTGCCGCGTCCGATGCCGTGCACAGTACCCGCCTGCGATCACTGCTGGTCCGCAGCAGTTCGACCACGCGCGGGTCGTACGGCAGCAGTGCCGGATCACCGGCACCGTGGACTGCCAGCTGGTGCTTCAGGTGCGCCTTGCCACGCAGCAGCCAGAACGGCAGCACGAACAGCATCCAGGGCTGCCGTGCCAGCATCCTCAGGAAGGTCTCGTACAACAGGTCGCTGCGCAGCAGGGTGCCGTCCAGATCAACACACAACGGCCTCGAACGGCCGGCACCCGAAGCACTCACCGATCAGCCTCCCGCGCGGCCGTACTGGTCTTCGAAACGAACGATATCGTCCTCGCCCAGGTAGCTGCCCGACTGCACTTCGATCAACTCCAGCGGCAGCTTGCCCGGGTTCTTCAGGCGATGGGTGACGCCCAGCGGGATGTACGTGCTCTGGTTTTCCGACAGCAGGATGACCTCGTCGCCCCGGGTCACCTCGGCCGTGCCGCTGACCACGATCCAGTGCTCGGCGCGGTGGTGATGCATCTGCAGGCTCAGGGTCGCGCCCGGCTTGACGGTGATGCGCTTGACCTGGAAGCGGTCGCCGTTGTCGATGGAATCGTAGGCGCCCCACGGACGGTACACCTTGCGGTGCGCGGCAGCTTCACTGCGGCCCTCGCGCTTGATCCGGCCGACAATCTCCTTGACGTCCTGCACGCGGTCCTTGTGGCCGACGAACACGGCGTCGTCGGTCTCCACGACCACCACGTCCTGCAGGCCGACCATCGCGATCAGGCGGTTGCCATAGGCATAGCTGTCCTTGCAGTCCAGGGCGATGACATCGCCATGGCAGGCGTTGCCGTCGGCATCCTTGTCGGACACTTCCCACAATGCCGACCACGAGCCGACGTCATTCCATTCCGCGTCGAGCGGTACGACGGCGGCATCGGCGGTCTTTTCCATCACCGCGTAGTCGATCGAGTCGTTCGGGCTGGCAGCGAAGGCCTCGGCGTCGAGACGGATGAAGTCGTTGTCGCGTGCGGCCTTGTCGAGCGCATTGCGGCAGGCGGCGAGGATCGCCGGCTGCAGCGTCTCCAGTTCCTTCAGGTAGCGCGAGGCCTTGAACAGGAACATGCCGCTGTTCCAGAAGTACTCGCCGGATGCCACGTACTGTTCGGCGGTGGCCAGGTCGGGCTTCTCGACGAAGCGGTCGACGGCACGCACGCCTTCACCCGTGGCGGCCTTGATGTAGCCGTAGCCGGTCTCCGGCGCCGTCGGCACGATGCCGAAGGTGACCAGCTTGCCGGATTCGGCCGCGACGGCGGCCTGCTTGACCGCGGCATGGAACGCCGCCTCGTTGCGGACCACGTGGTCCGACGGCAGCACCAGCAGCAGCGCGTCATCGCCGGCCGACAGTGCCTGCAGCGCGGCGATGGCGATCGCCGGCGCGGTATTACGGCCGACCGGCTCGAGGATCAGCGCCTGCGGCAGCACCTTGCATTCGCGCAGCTGTTCGGCCGCCATGAAACGGTGTTCCTGGTTGGCGACCACGATCGGTGCCGCGCCGGCAATCGACGCAACGCGTTTCCAGGTCGCCTGCAGCATCGTGTCGTTGCCGACCAGCGGCAGGAACTGCTTCGGATACGCTTCGCGCGACAGCGGCCACAGACGCGTGCCAGAGCCGCCGGAGAGAATGACGGGAACGATGGGATTCATGGTGCGTCCTTCGGTTAATGGTTTGCCGGCGTGCCGCCGATCAGGGCGGTCAGCTCGGCGATGCGTTCGCGCAGCAGGGCGTCATTGCCACGGGTTTCGATGTTCAGGCGCAGCAGCGGCTCGGTGTTGGAGCTGCGCAGGTTGAAGCGCCAGTCGGCGAAATCCGCGCTGACGCCATCGGTGTGGTCCAGTACCGGCTGCTGTTGCTGGAAATGCGCCAGCACGCGCGCCACGGTCGCCTTGGCATCGTCGACACGGAAGTTGATCTCGCCGCTGCACGGATAGGCCTTCATGCGATCGGCCACCAGCTCGCCCAGTGACTTGCCGGTCGTGGAGACCAGCTGCGCGATCAGCAGCCACGGGATCATGCCCGAGTCGCAGTAGGCGAACTCGCGGAAGTAATGGTGGGCGCTCATCTCGCCGCCGTAGATGGCATCTTCGGCACGCATGCGCTCCTTGATGAACGCATGCCCGGTCTTGCTCATGATCGGCACGCCGCCGGCCTGCTCGACCATTTCCACGGTGTTCCAGGTCAGGCGCGGGTCGTGGATGATCTTGCCGCCCGCCTGGCGGGCCAGCAGCGCCGTCGCCAGCAGCCCGACCAGGTAGTAGCCCTCGATGAAGTTGCCGTCGGCGTCGAAGAAGAAGCAGCGATCGAAATCGCCGTCCCAGGCGATGCCGAAATCGGCACCGTGCGCGCGCACGGCATCGCGCGTTGCCGCACGGTTCTCCGGCAGCAGCGGATTGGGGATGCCATTCGGGAAACTGCCATCGGCCTCGTGCTGGATGCGGATGAACTCGAACGGCAGGTGCGGCGCCAGTTCGTCGATCACCAGGCCAGCGCCACCGTTGCCGGGGTTGGTGACGATCTTCAGCGGCTTCAGGCCGGCCACGTCGACGTAGCCGAGCAGGTGCTGGATGTAGGCGGACTTGTCGGTGTCCTGGCGGACCTCGCCCTGACCGGTTCCCAGCGGCGCCTCCGAGGCGGCGAAGTCGCGGATGTCGAACAGGCCGGTATCGCCGCTGATCGGCTTGGACTCCTCGCGCACCAGCTTCATCCCGTTGTAGTCCATCGGGTTGTGGCTGGCGGTGACCATGATGCCGCCGGCGGCCTTGCGGTGGAAGGTCTGGAAATAGACCTCCTCGGTACCGCACATGCCGATGTCGATGACATCGCGGCCGCTGGCGGTCAGGCCTTCGATGGCGGCCTGCAGGAGGGCGGGGCTGCTCAGGCGGATATCGTGTCCCACCACCACCGGTCCCGGGCCCAGCAACGCGGCAGTGCCGGCGCCGATGCGGCGGGCAAGGCGTTCATCCAGTTCATCCGGAACGCGGCCACGGATGTCATAGGCCTTGAAACACGGGAGCGTCATCAATGCAGTCCTTACACGGGTTGACCCCGGATTATAGCGACAGGCACTGCAAGGACGGGTGAGCCAGGCCAGCGTCCCTGCGGGCCCCAGAAGGAAGGGAATGCCGCGTAACCTGTTGATTACGCGGCACCCCGGGCGGGCGCTCAGCCCAGCGCGGCCTCGAGTTCCGGCAGGATCGTGAACAGATCCCCGACCAGGCCGATATCGGCAATCTCGAAGATCGGCGCATCGCCGTCCTTGTTGATCGCCACGATCGTGCCGGCATCCTTGATGCCGGTCAGGTGCTGGATCGCACCGCTGATGCCGACGGCCACGTACAGCTCCGGCGCGATGATCTTGCCGGTCTGGCCGACCTGCAGGTCGCTGGGCACGTAGCCGGCATCGACGGCGGCGCGCGAGGCGCCGACGGCGGCACCGAGCTTGTCGGCCAGCTGGAAGACGACCTTGAAGTTCTCTTCCGAGCCGACACCACGGCCACCGGAGACCACGCGCTTGGCGCTCTGCAGGTCCGGACGGTCGCTGGCACCGGCGGCCAGGCCGACGAAACGGGTGTGGGTCGGCAGTGCCGCATCCACGCTGGCCGCTTCGATGGCAGCGCTGCCGCCCTGCGCGGCTTCCGGCCACGACGCGGCACGCACGGTGGCGACCACGACCTGGTCGGCCGGGGCTTCCACAGTGATGATGGCGTTGCCGGCGTAGATCGGGCGCTTGAAGGTGTGGCTGCCTTCCACGGCCATCAGGTCGGAGACCTGGTTGACACCCAGCAGGGCGGCCACGCACGGCAACAGGTCCTTGCCGAAGGTGGTGGACGGGCCGAACACGTGGCTGTAGCCCTTGGCCAGCTGTGCGATCTGCGGCGCCAGCACCTGGGCCAGGGCCTGTGCGTTGGCGGCGTTGGCCACGGTCAGGACCTTGGCGACGCCGGCGATCCTGGCGGCCTCGGCGGCGACGGCCGTCGGATCGGCGGCCAGCACCAGCACGTCGATGCTGGCACCGCTGATGGCAGCGGCGGCGCTGACGGTCTTGGCGGTGGCGGCGTTGAGCTTGCCGTCGTGGTGCTCGGCGATGACGAGAATCTTGCTCATTACAGCAACCCCTTCTGCTTGAGTGCGGCCACCAGTTCGGCCGCGTCCTTGACCATTACACCCTTGCTGCGCTTGGACGGCGCAGCGTACCGGGTGGTCTTGAAGGTGTCGGCGGCTTCAACGCCGAGGTCGGCCAGCTGCAGGGTTTCCAGCGGCTTGGCCTTGGCCTTCATGATGTCCGGCAGCTTGATGAAGCGCGGCTCGTTCAGGCGCAGGTCGGTGGTGACGACCGCCGGCAGATCCACTTCCAGTGTTTCCAGGCCGGCGTCGACCTCACGGGTCACCGTGGCCTTGCCATCGGCGATGTCCAGCTTGCTGGCGAAGGTCGCCTGCGGGCGGCCCCAGAGCGTGGCCAGCATCTGCCCGGTCTGGTTGGCGTCATCGTCGATGGCCTGCTTGCCGAGGATCACCAGGTCCGGCTGCTCCTTCTCGACCAGCTTGAGCAGGGTGCGCGCGGCGGTCAGCGGCTGGATGGCCTGGTCGGTGACCACGTGCACGGCACGGTTGGCGCCCATGGCCAGGCCGTTGCGCAGATGCGCCTGGGCGTCGGCCGGGGCGATGGTGGCCACCACCACCTCCGTGGCGATGCCCTTGTCGCGCAGGCGCAGGGCTTCTTCCAGGGCGATTTCATCGAAAGGATTGGGAGACAGCTTGACGCCGTCGGTGACCACGCCGGAACCGTCCGGCTTGACCTGAATGCGGACGTTGTAGTCCACCACGCGCTTGTATGCGACGAGGATTTTCATCTGGTACGGGGTCCTTCAGTAACAGGGAGAACGTCCGGTCCTGACAGCAACCGGTTCGGGGGTGGGATCCCGATTCTAGCTGGCTTGGGGCAACCATGCGAATGCGTATGGTTGTGCTGCGGCGCACTAATGCTCTCTCAGGGAAGGGGCTCTGTTCACCCGTCAGAGGCAGTGGTAAAGGTGGGCCCGATGTATCCTGCTGCGCTGCACCCGACTGCCAGGCGGCGCGGGAGCCTTGATCGAACAGGAGTAACGGGTAGTGCCAACTTGGATTGTCACCGGCGGCGCCGGGTTCATTGGCGGCAATTTCGTCCTCGAGGCCGTGGCCCGTGGCGTCAAGGTCGTCAACCTCGATGCACTGACCTACGCCGGCAACCTGCAGACGCTGTCCAGCCTGGAAGGTAATCCGGACCACGTGTTCGTGCACGGGGACATCGGCGACCGTGAGCGGGTCGCCCGCCTGCTCGCCGAGCATCAGCCCGATGCGGTGCTGAACTTCGCGGCCGAGAGCCACGTCGACCGCTCCATCGATGGCCCCGGGGCCTTCATCCAGACCAATGTGGTGGGGACCCTGGGCCTGCTCGAGGCGGTGCGCGACTACTGGAAGGCGTTGCCGGCCGAGCGCGGCGCAGCGTTCCGCTTCCTGCATGTGTCCACCGACGAGGTGTACGGCACGCTGGGCGAGACCGGCGCGTTCAGCGAGACCACCCCGTACGCGCCGAACTCGCCGTACTCGGCGTCCAAGGCCGCGTCCGATCACCTGGTGCGTGCGTTCCACCACACCTACGGGCTGCCGGTGCTGACCACCAACTGCTCCAACAACTACGGCCCCTACCACTTCCCGGAAAAGCTCATCCCGCTGGTGATCGCCAAGGCGCTGGCCGGCGAACCGCTGCCGGTGTACGGCGACGGCAGGCAGGTGCGTGACTGGCTGTTCGTGTCCGATCACTGCGAGGCGATCCGCACCGTGCTGGCCAAGGGCCGGGTGGGCGAGACCTACAATGTGGGCGGCAATTCGGAACGGCAGAACATCGAGGTGGTGCATGCGATCTGCGCTCTGCTGGACCAGCGCCGTCCGCGCGCTGACGGGCAGCCGCGCAGCAGCCAGATCACCCATGTGGCCGATCGCCCCGGCCATGACCGTCGCTATGCGATCGATGCCAGCAAGCTGAAGAACGAATTGGGCTGGCAGCCGGCGCACACGTTCGAGCAGGGCATCGCCTTCACTGTTGACTGGTACCTGGAGAACCAGGACTGGGTCGAGGGCGTGCTTGACGGCAGCTACCGCCTGCAGCGCATCGGCACTACGGCCTGAACCCAGGAGACGTCATGACCCAGCGCAAGGGCATCATCCTCGCCGGCGGAACCGGCACCCGGCTGTATCCGATCACCAAGGGCGTCAGCAAGCAGCTGTTGCCCGTGTACGACAAGCCGATGATCTACTACCCGCTCAGCGTGCTGATGCTGGCCGGCATCCGGGAAGTGCTGATCATCAACACCCCGCATGAGCAGGCCCTGTTCCAGCAGCTGCTGGGTGATGGCTCGCAGTGGGGCATGGACATCCAGTACGCCGTGCAGCCCAGTCCGGATGGGCTGGCGCAGGCGTATCTGATCGGCCGCGAGTTCGTCGCCGGCAAGCCCAGCTGCCTGGTCCTCGGCGACAACATCTTCCATGGCCACGGCCTGCGCGACGTGCTCCGGCGGGCCGACGCCCGCACCGATGGCGCGACCGTGTTCGGCTACTGGGTCAACGATCCCGAGCGTTACGGCGTGGCCGAATTCGACAAGGACGGCCGGGTTGTCGGCCTGGTCGAAAAGCCGGAGAACCCGCGTTCCAACTACGCGGTCACCGGCCTGTATTTCTATGATGGCAACGCCAGCGATTATGCGGCCGAGCTGAGGCCTTCGCCGCGCGGCGAGCTGGAAATCACCGATCTCAACCAGCGCTATCTCGGTGCGGGCAGCCTGCATCTGGAGGCGCTGGGGCGTGGCTATGCATGGCTGGATACCGGCACTCACCAGTCGCTGCTGGAAGCGTCCAACTTCATCGAGACCATCCAGACGCGCCAGGGCCTGCAGGTCTGCTGTCCGGAAGAAGTGGCGTTCGGGCAGGGCTGGATCAATGCCGAGCAGCTGGAAGCGCTGGCCGCTCCGTTGATCAAGAATGGCTACGGCCAGTACCTGCACACACTTGCATTGCGTGGAGTGGTTCCGTGAAAGTGATTGAAACCCGGTTGCCGGGATGTGTGGTGATTGAACCGGCGGTGTTCGGTGACGAGCGCGGCTTCTTCTTCGAAGGCTGGAATGCGGCGCGATTCGGCCAGCTGGGCCTGCCCGACCGCTTCGTGCAGAGCAATGTCTCCTCATCGAGCAAGGGCGTGCTGCGCGGCCTGCATTACCAGTGGCCGCGACCGCAGGGCAAGCTGGTGAGCGTGCTGGAAGGCGAGGTGTACGACGTGGCCGTCGATATCCGCCGCGGATCGCCCACCTTCGGCCAATGGGAAGCGGTGGTGCTGAGCGCGCAGAACAAGCGCCAGTTCTGGATTCCGGAAGGCTTCGCGCACGGATTTGCGGTGCTGTCCGACACCGCGCTGTTCCACTACCTGTGTACCGATGTGTACGTGAAGGAAGCCGATGCTGGAGTGCGCTGGAACGACGCGGACATCGCAGTGGACTGGCCGGTGGGCGCACCGACGCTCTCGCCCAAGGACGAACATGCGCCGTTCCTGAAGGACATCGCCGAGGAACGTCTGCCGGTCTTCGCGCCATGACGGTTCTCGTGCTGGGTGGCAACGGCCAGGTCGGCCAGGAGCTGCTGCGCGCGCTGGCGCCGTTGGGGCCGGTGGTCGCCACCACCCGCAGTGGCCGGCTGCCTGATGGCAGCCCCTGCGAGACGGCGGACTTCGGCCAGCCCGGGAGCCTGCCGGCGCTGCTGGATCGCGTGCAGCCATCGGTGGTGGTCAATGCGGCGGCCTATACCGCCGTGGATCGCGCCGAGCGGGACATCGAGGCCGCCTTCGCCGCCAATGCGCAGGCCCCGGGCGTGATCGCGCGCTGGTGCCAGGCGCAGGGCGTGCCGTTCGTGCATTACTCCACCGACTACGTGTTCGACGGCGAAGGTTCCGCGCCCTATCGCGAGGACGAGCCGACCGCGCCGCTGGGTGTGTATGGCACCAGCAAGCGCGATGGCGAAGACGCCGTGCGCGCTGCCGGTGGCCGCCACCTGATCTTCCGTACCGCATGGGTGTATGCCGAGCACGGCGCGAACTTCCTGCGCACGATGCTGCGCCTGGCCGCAGAGCGCGACCATCTGCGTGTGGTGGCCGACCAGATCGGCACGCCGACGCCGGCTGCGCTGATCGCCGATGTCACCGCGCTCGCGCTGCAGCATCCTGCCGCGCTCTCCGGTACCTGGCACCTCACCGCCAGTGGCCAGACCAGCTGGCACGGCTTCGCTGAAGCGATCTTCGCCGAAGCGCTGGCAACCGGTGTCCTGCACAGGGTGCCGGTGGTTGAAGCGATTCCGGGTGCCGAGTATCCGACCCCGGCGCGGCGGCCGGCCTGGTCGGTGCTGGACAACAGCGCCCTGCAGCAGGCGCTGGGCATCGTGCTGCCGCCGTGGCAGGACGGCCTGAAGCAGGTCATGGCCGCGATCGCGCGCGGCTGAGGGCACGCCGCAATTGCTGCGGCGCATCCCAGCCGGATGCGGGTGTGCCGCTAGAATGCGGGCATCCTTACCGTGTGGGACAGCAAAGCGATGGACAAGTCCAATACCGGCGGCAAGCGCAGCAAGCGCTATGCCAGCGCGGCCCAGGCGCTGGAGGGCGTGGTCGCCGATGGCCAGACGCTGGCCGTCGGCGGCTTCGGCCTGTGTGGCATACCCGAGGCACTGATCGCAGCCTTGCGCGACAGTGGAGTCAAGGGCCTGACCGTGATCTCCAACAACGCCGGCGTCGATGGCTTCGGCCTGGGCCAACTGCTGGAAACACGCCAGATCAGCAGGATGATTTCGTCGTACGTGGGCGAGAACAAGGAGTTCGAGCGCCAGTTCCTGGCCGGTGAGCTGGAGCTGGAATTCAATCCACAGGGCACCCTGGCCGAGCGCCTGCGTGCCGGCGGCGCCGGAATTCCTGCCTTCTTCACTGCCACCGGCTACGGCACGGTGGTGGCCGAAGGCAAGGAGACCCGCGAATTCGACGGCAGGCACTATGTGCTGGAAACCGCGCTGCGTGCCGACGTTGCCCTGGTGAAGGCGTGGAAGGCCGACGAAGCCGGCAACCTGGTGTTCCGCAAGACCGCGCGCAATTTCAATCCTGCCTGCGCGATGGCCGGCAAGGTGTGCATCGCCGAAGTGGAAGAGGTGGTGCCGGTCGGTGCGATCGATCCGGACCAGGTGCATCTGCCGGGGATCTATGTGCATCGCATCGTGCACAACGCGCATCCTGAAAAGCGAATCGAGCAGCGCACCGTGCGTGCGGAGGGCAACTGACATGGCGTGGACCCGCGATGAGATGGCGGCCCGCGCCGCCCGTGAACTGACCGACGGTGCCTATGTGAACCTGGGCATCGGCCTGCCGACCCTGGTCGCCAACCACATTCCCGAGGGCGTGGACGTGTGGCTGCAATCCGAGAACGGCCTGCTTGGCATCGGCCCGTTCCCGACCGAAGCCGAGGTCGATGCCGACCTGATCAACGCCGGCAAGCAGACCGTGACCGCGCGCGCCGGTGCCAGCTACTTCGGCAGCCATGACAGTTTCGCCATGATCCGTGGCGGCCACATCAATCTGGCCATTCTTGGCGCGATGCAGGTGACCGACAAGGGCGATCTGGCGAACTGGATGGTGCCCGGCAAGATGGTCAAGGGCATGGGCGGCGCGATGGACCTGGTGGCCGGCGTGCAGCGCGTGGTGGTGCTGATGGAGCACACCGCGAAGAACGGCGAGCACAAGGTGCTGGCCGAATGCACGCTGCCGTTGACCGGCGTGGGCGTGGTCGACCGCATCATCACCGATCTGGCTGTGTTCGACGTGACCGATGCCGGTCTGGTGCTGGTGGAGACCGCGCCGGGGGTTGGCGAGGACGAACTGAAGGAAAAGACCGGCGTGCCGTTCCGGCGTGCCTGAGTCCGGCGGGGCGGCCTCGTGCCGCCCCGACACTGCCTGGCGATCCCGATGCTGTTTCCACACGAGCTGCCCGATGCCGACGTCCGTCATGTTCCGGGCTGGCTGCTGCCGGATCGGGCGGATGCGCTGCAGCGGACACTGGGCGAACAGGTGGCCTGGGATGTGCACCGCATCCGGATGTTCGGTCACTGGGTGGATTCGCCGCGGCTGAGCAGTTGGATCGGCGATCCGCAGGCGCGCTACCGGTATTCCGGCGCCGAGTTCGTCCCGCGGCCCTGGCTGCCGGCTTTGCAGGCGCTGCGCGTGCGATTGCAGGAAGAGGGTATCGGCCGGTTCAACAGCGTGCTGCTCAATCGATACCGCGATGGTGGCGATTACATGGGGTGGCACAGCGACGACGAACCCGAACTGGGACCGGCGCCGGTGATCGCTTCACTGAGCCTGGGTGCGGCGCGGCGTTTCCTGCTGCGACGACGCGACGAGCCGGCACGCAAGGCGGAGTTCCTGCTGGGCCATGGCGATCTGCTGTTGATGGCCGGCAGCACCCAGCGCTTCTATCAGCACGCGTTGCCGAAGATGGCGCGGGCCCAGGGCGAGCGGATCAACCTGACATTCCGTTGGATCACGCCGCGCTGAGCGAGGGATCAGCGCGGTGCTGCGGCGCTGTCGTTCTGCCCACTGACCAGCGTCCAGCCGACCACGTCCTGCGCGATCTGCTGCAGGCCACGTTCGAACGCCGCCGCAACCGCCGGCACATCGGTACTGCCAACGGGCTGCGCCTGACGGAAGGTGCGATCAGCGACCACGCGCTGGTCGGCCACGTGGATCAGCTTGGCATTGAGTTCGATCACCACCGTCGGCGTGGCCTGGCCCTGGTAGTCCGACTCGAAACGACGGATGTCCGTGGACAGCTTGTAATCGGCGCGGATACCGGCGGCGGTGCGGGCCACGCCGTTGATGCGGCCGGAGTCCTCGAAACCGCGCAGCAGCGTGTCCTCGATCATGTCGGTGGCCGGCTGGGCCCAGCTGGCACCCCTGTAGATCTCCAGCTCCGACGGCGTGGGACGCACGTTGATGCGCGGGCTGTCGACCATGCGCGCCGCGCTGGGTTTGGCCAGCACCAGCTGCCAGGCGACCTGGGGCCAGCTGGGATCGACCTTCACCTGCACGGCAGGCGAGTACAGGGTGACGGGATTCTTGTCGCCGCTGCCGAGGATCGAGCAGCCCGACAGCAGCGCCAGGGCCAGGCCTGGCAGCAGCAGGCGTGGGAAGAGGGTCGGGCTCATTTGGGTTCGAACTCCTTCGGGGCATCGCGGCCGAGCAGATAGCGCGCGGGGTTGTTCTCGAGGCGGTCGCTGACCCGGCGCAGGTCGCGGATCAGGCCACGCAGTTCGGTCAGGGTCGGGCCCAGCTGGCCGAGCCCGTCATTGGCGAAGCTGTTGATCGCGGCGCGGTTCTCGCCAAGGATCGAATCGGCATTGCCGGCAGCCGAATCGAGCTTGACCAGGGTAGCGTCGAGCTTGTCGATGATGCCCGGCAGCTGCTGCACCAGGTTCCTGTCGAGGCGCTCGATGGTGCCGTTGGTGGTCTTCAGCGTGGTGTCCAGGCTGCGTGCGGCATCGCGCGCGCTGAGCAGCAGCGCCTGTGTGCCCTGGTCACGGTCGGCCAGTCCGCCGCTGATGGTTTCCAGGTTGGCCAGGGTCGCGTTGATCGACGCCACGTTGCGATCGCTGAGGATCTGGTCCATGCGCTCGACGATGCGGTTGGCCACATCGGTGATGTTCTGCAATGCCGAAGGCGTGGTCGGGATGATCGGCGCCGGGTCCTTGTTGACCGTGGTCAGTGCCGGCGACTGCGGCGTGCCGCCGCTGAGCTGGATGATCGACGGACCGGTCAGGCTGGTGATCGCCAGCTTGGCACGGGTATCGGTCTTCACCGGCGTGGTGGAGTTCAGGCGGATGCGCGCCACCACCTGGCGCGGATCGTCCGGTACCAGGTTCAGCTCGATGATCGAGCCGACCGCGATGCCGTTGTACTGCACCGGGCTGCCGACCGACAGGCCGGTCACCGCCTCGCGGAACACCACGCGGTATTCCTGCCAGGTGCGGTCGGATGAGTACTTGGCCGCCCAAAGGCCGAAGGCCAGCAGGGCCAGGCCGGTGATCAGGGTGAACGCGCCGATCAGCACGTAGTTGGCTTTGGTTTCCATGGCTCAGGCACTCTCGATCTGTTCGCCACGCGCGGCACGCGCACGTGGTCCGTGGAAGTATTCCTGGATCCACGGATGATCCAGTTTCTCGATTTCCGCAAGCGGTGCGTTGGCGATCACCTTGTGGTCGGCCAGCACGGCGACGCGGTCGCAGATGGCGTAAAGCGTGTCCAGGTCATGGGTGATCAGGAACACGGTCAGGCCCAGCGCTTCCTGCAGGGTCTTGATCAGCCGGTCGAAGGCCGCCGCGCCGATCGGGTCCAGGCCGGCGGTCGGTTCGTCCAGGAACAGCAGCGGCGGGTCCAGTGCCAGCGCGCGGGCCAGGCCGGCACGCTTGCGCATGCCGCCGGACAGCTGCGAGGGCAGCTTGTTGATCGCATCGGCGGGTAGCCCGGCCAGCTTCACCTTCAGCAGTGCCAGCTCGTAGTGCCAGCGTTCGGGAAGGTCGCGATGATGCTCCTTCAGCGGAACCTGCACGTTCTCGCCGACGGTCAGCGAGGAGAACAGCGCGCCATCCTGGAACAGCACGCCGGTGTTGCGCTCGATATGCAGCCGGCTTTCGGCATCGTCGGCACGCGCATCGCGGCCGAGCACTTCGATCTGTCCTTCATCCGGCACGCGCAGGCCCAGGATCGAGCGCATCAGCACGGACTTGCCGGTGCCCGAGCCGCCGACGACGCCGAGGATCTCGCCGCGCCGCACGTCCAGGTCGAGGTCCTCATGGACGGTCTGGCTGCCGAAGCGGTTGACCAGCCCACGCACGCGGATGGCCAGGTCATGGCCATCGTCATCACGCATCTTGAAGGTGCCGGAACCGGAGGTCGTGTTCATGTCACCAGTCCATATGCATGAACCACAACGCCGCAAAGGCGTCGATGATGATCACCAGCGAGATGGTCTGCACCACGCTGGATGTGGTGCGCTCGCCGACCGACTGCGCGGTGCCGGTCACCTTCAGTCCCTCCAGGCAGCCGATCAGGCCGATCACCACCGCGAAGACGGGCGCCTTGGACAGGCCGACCAGCATGTGCCGCACCTCCATCGTGTCGTGCATCCGCGCGATGTACATCTGCGGCGGAATGTCCAGATCGAACGCGCCGACCGTGATGCCGCCGGCCAGGCCGGCAATCATCGCGATGAAGGTCAGCAGCGGCAGGGTCACCAGCAACGCGAACAGGCGCGGCAGTACCAGCAGATCGATCGGGTCCAGGCCCAGCGTGCGCATCGCATCGATCTCCTCGCGGGCCTTCATCGCGCCGATCTGCGCGGTGAACGCGCTTGCCGTGCGGCCGGCCAGCACGATCGCGGTCAGCAGCACGGCGAACTCGCGCAGGAAGGCGATGTTGACCAGCTCGACCACGTAGATCTCCGCGCCGAAGTCGCGCAGGATGGTCGAGCCCAGGAACGCGATCACCGCACCGACCAGGTAGGACAGCAGCGCCACCAGCGGCACGGCGTCCAGGCCCACCTGCTCCATCTGATGCACGGTGGCGGTGAGGCGGAAGCGCCGCGGCTGCTTGACCAGGCGAGCGGTCTTGACCATCGCCTCGCCGAGGAAGCTGGCCAGGGCTACGATGTTGTGGCCGGTGCCATGCATGCTGACGCCCAGCCGTTCCAGCGCGGCCAGCACGCCGAAGTCGCGCTTGGGCTTGGGCCGGTCGTCGGCCACTTCCTCGATGGTGCACACCAGTGCCTGGTGATCCGGCCGGAACTGCAGCGCATCCTCACCGAGGTCGGCGCGATGGGCCACGCGCAACAGCTGCAGTACGCCGGCCGAATCGAGCTGCTCGATGCCCGTGGCGTCAATGCCGGTCAGTCTGTCGGGAACGGCGCGCAGCACCTCGGCCGCGGCCAGCGCGGTCTTCAAGGTCCAGTGGCCGGACAGGCGGATCAGCCCGGGGTCGTGGGCGTCCTGTTCGAGCTGGGGGGCGAGGTTCTGGGTCACATGGGCCATTCGGGTCGCAGCATAACCGTTCTGTATTGTGCTTCGCGTTGAACCAGGATGAATTCCTCCGGTGGGGCCCGGCCTAGGTAATACTACGGCGCATGTCCGCAGACGCTCACACGATCCCCACGCCCCAGGCCACCTACGCGCAGCGCGTGGCCTTCGTTTCCGAGATCGCCGGCCGCCTCCACAGCTACGGCACCACGGCCCAGCGTCTGGAAACGGCCGTGGTCGCACTGGCAAAACAGCTCGATCTCGATTGTGAACCGTGGTCTAACCCCACCGGCATCATCCTCAGCTTCAGCGACCCGGCCCAGGCGATCGGCTCCAGCGACATCACCCGCGTGATCCGCCTGGCACCGGGCGAGAACGACCTGCACAAGCTCAGTGTCGCCGACCGGATCGCCGAGGAAGTGGCCAACGGGCGGATGAGCATCGCGCAGGGGCACACCGCGCTGCGTCAGCTGGACAAGGATCCCGGCCGTCGCGGCAAGCTCCGCACCATCCTCTCGTTCACGCTCGGCGCGGCCGGTGTCGCCGGCATGTGGAAGCTGCCCTGGCTGGACATCGCCACCGCCGGTGTCATCGGCCTGATGATCGGCCTGCTCGGCATGGTCACCGACCGTCGCCCGGCGACCCGCGAGGCCGCCGAGGCGCTGGCCGCGCTTCTGGCCGGCCTGGTTGCCACCTTGGTCGCTTCGTTTGTCGGCGCGCTCAACCTCAACACGGTGATCATCGCCTCGCTGGTGGTGCTGCTGCCCGGCATGTCGCTGACCAATGCGGTCAACGAACTGGCCAGCCAGCACTGGGTGTCAGGCACCGCGCGGTTTGCCGGTGCGCTGACCACGATCATGAAACTGAGCGTCGGCGCGATGATCGCGGTGACCCTGGCCGATGTGCTGGGCCTGGACCCGGTGATCCGTGCCTCGCGACCGCAGGGACCGTGGGTGGAGTGGGGGTCGCTGCTGACCGCGGCCTTCGCCTTCGCGATGCTGTTCAAGGCCAGCCGTCGCGATTATCCCTGGGTGATTGCCGCGTCCGTGGCCGGCTATGCCATTTCCAAGTTTGGCGGGCACGCCTGGGGGGCACCGGCAGGCATCTTCCTGTCGGCGATGGTGCTGACCGCCGGCGGCAACCTGTTCGGTCGGCTGGCCGGGCGTCCGGGTGCGATCATCCGCCTGCCGGGCATCATCATGATGGTCCCTGGCAGCACCAGCCTGCGTGGCGTGCTGACGCTCGTCCAGCAGCAGGATGTCGGTGCCGGCCAGAGCGTGTTCCTGACCGTGCTCAACGTGGTGATGGCGCTGGTGGCGGGCCTGCTGTTCGGCAACCTGTTGATGCCGGCGCGCAAGACGTTGTGATGGAATGAAGAACGCCGGCTTGCGCCGGCGTTCTTCATTCTTTCCGATCCGGCCTCAGGCCTTCTTGATCAGGAAATCTTCCGGCTTCTTGCTGCCCTTGGCGGTCAGCTCGGCCATCCAGCGCGGCTGCTTGCCACGGCCGGTCCAGGTTTCCTTCGGGTTGGCCGGGTTGCGGTACTTCGGGGCGACCTTGCCCAGCTTGCGGCCGGCGGTCTTGGACGGCGCCGCTGCCTTGCGGGCGCGTGGCTTGGCAGCCGTGGTAGCGGTACCGAACAACTCCTCGATGGTGTAACCCTCGGTCTTGGCCAGCTTGCTCAGCTGGGCCCGCACCTTGGCGATCGGGCGACGCTTGGCGACGATGGTCTGCTGCTTTTTCGCGGTGCGGATCAATGCGCCCAGCTCGCGTGCCGACAGGCCGGTCAGGTCGATGCTCATCTACGGTTACTCCGGAAACTAATAAGGGACAGGGACGAGCCGGTCCGTGGCGTCGGCGCACAGGATAATGATGAATTAAATCCAGTACAAATCATGCAGGTCAGGGTATGGCGATGGACCGACTGCATCGTGACCATTTTGACCGGATTATGTCCAGCTGCATATTCACCGGCCCACCGCCGGTGCAAAGAAAAAGACCGGGGCATGCCCCGGTCCGGTCACTCAACCCTGCAGGCGTTGCAGCAGGGTAGCCTTATCCAGGCTTTCGGCTTCGCTTGCACGTCGCGAGCGGTACTCGTACGTGCCGGCCGCCAGGCCGCGCTCGCTGACCACCACGCGATGCGGGATGCCGATCAACTCCATGTCGGCAAACATCGCACCCGGGCGCAGCCCGCGATCATCCAGCGCGGCATCGAGACCGGCATCGCGCAGTTCCTGCAGCAGGCCGGCAGCGGCTTCGGCCACAGCGGCATCGCCCTTGGGGTTGATGACGCACACCACCACCTGCCACGGCGCCATCGCGTCCGGCCAGATGATGCCGGCATCGTCATGATTCTGTTCGATCGCGGCAGCGACCACGCGCGAGATGCCGATCCCGTAGCAGCCCATTGCCATCACTGCGGCCTTGCCGTTCTCGTCCAGTACGGTCGCGTCCAGCGCTTCGGCGTACTTGCGGCCAAGCTGGAACACGTGGCCGACTTCGATGCCACGGGCGATCTTCAACTCGCCGCCGTCCAGCGCACGGTCACCGGCACGCACGTTGCGGATATCGACCACTTCCGGTTCCGGCAGGTCGCGGCCCCAGTTGACTCCAGCCAGGTGGAAGCCTGCTTCATTGGCACCGACCACGAAATCGGACATCGCCGCCACTTCGCGGTCGGCCACCACGCGGATCGCCTTGGCCGGTGAAACCGGGCCGAGGAAGCCGGGCACGCTGCCCAGGTACTCGGCGATCTCCGCTTCGCTGGCAAAGCGCTGCTCTTCCAGGCCGGCAACCTTGCCCAGCTTGATCTCGTTGACCTCGTGGTCGCCACGGACCAGCACCAGCACGAACCCTTCGGCGGTCATCAGCGCCACCGACTTCACCGTGCGCTGCAGGGCGATGCCGAGCAGGGCGGCAACGTCCTCGCAGGTCTTCTGGGTGGGGGTCTCGACCTTGCGCATCGTCTCGCCGGCTGCCGCGCGCGGTGCCGGTTCCGCGGCGATCGCCGCTTCCATGTTGGCCGCGTAGTCCGAGCCGGTGGAGAACACCAGCGCGTCCTCGCCCGAATCGGCGATCACATGGAATTCCTGCGACGCGTCGCCACCGATCGCGCCGGAATCGGCCTGCACCATGCGGAAGTCCAGGCCCAGCCGGGTGAAGATGCGGCTGTAGGCGGCCTTCATGTTCTCGTACTCGCGCACCAGGCACTCGTCGTGCAGGTGGAACGAATAGGCGTCCTTCATCAGGAATTCGCGTGCACGCATCACGCCGAAGCGCGGGCGGATCTCATCGCGGAACTTGGTCTGGATCTGATAGAAGTTCACCGGCAGCTGCTTGTAGCTGGACAGTTCGCTGCGCGCGAAGTCGCATGCGGCTTCCTCGGCGGTCGGGCTGTAGCAGAACACCTGGTCCTTGCGATCCTTGATCTTCAGCAGCTGCGGCCCGAACTTCTGCCAGCGGCCGGTCTGCTCCCACAGCTCCTTGGGCTGGATGGTCGGAATCTGGAACTCCACGGCACCGGCGCGATCCATTTCCTCCCGCACGATGCGTTCGACCTTGCGCAGCACGCGCAGTCCCAGCGGCGACCAGGTGTACAGGCCGGAGGCGAGCTTGCGGATCATGCCCGCACGCAGCATCAGGCGGTGGCTGGTCAGCTCCGCGTCGCTGGGGGTTTCCTTGGTGGTGTGCAGGTGGAACTGGGAGAGGCGCATCGTCGGCTTCGGTCTACGGCAGAGATCCCTATTCTGCCAGCCCGGGCGGGGGGAGGGTATCGGCAGGGCTGCGCCCTGCACCCGCCTCAAGCAACTTCAACTGCCACAGCAACAGCGGGCTTCGCGTGGGATGGCGGGGTGGATCCGGTGGCAGGGGACGCCGTAAACCCGACCATGGGGGCTTGGTCGCGGCATCCATGCCGCTCACACCCCTGCCACC
>NZ_JAODZG010000029.1:0-43377 GCF_029835135.1 Stenotrophomonas sp. GD04145
TGATCAACCCCGGTTTGCCGGATCCGGGCCGATCACGCCGCACGGGACGCTTGAAACCCCTCCCGGCCGTCCCAAGCTACAATGGGTGTTGCCATCGACAGGGCGCCAAGCGCCCTGTTTCGTTTGCGGCGGACGGATTCCCCAGGGAAGGCCGGGCGTCGTGTCCATCCAACCCGGTTCCTTCAATGATCAACAGCCTGCTTACCCGCGTATTTGGCAGTCGTAACGAACGACAGCTGCGCCAGCTCAACCGCATCGTCGCCAAGATCAATGCGCTGGAGCCGGAGATCGAGAAGCTTTCCGACGAGCAGCTGCAGGCCAAGACGCCGGAGTTCAAGCAGCGCATCGCCGGCGGTGAGGCCCTGGACAAGGTCCTGCCGGAAGCATTCGCGGTCTGCCGCGAAGCCGGTCGCCGCGTGCTCGGCATGCGCCACTACGACGTGCAGCTGATCGGCGGCATGGTCCTGCACCTGGGCAAGATCGCCGAAATGCGTACCGGTGAAGGCAAGACCCTGGTGGCCACGCTGCCGGTGTACCTCAACGCGCTGGAAGGCAAGGGCGTGCACGTGGTCACCGTGAACGACTACCTGGCCCGCCGCGATGCCGCGCAGATGGGCAAGCTGTACAACTGGCTGGGCCTGAGCGTGGGCGTGGTGTATCCGGGCATGCCGCACAGCGACAAGCGCGAAGCCTATTCCGCCGACATCACCTACGGCACCAACAACGAATTCGGTTTCGACTACCTGCGCGACAACATGGCGCTGTCCAAGGCCGATCGCTATCAGCGCGGCCTGCACTACGCCATCGTCGACGAAGTCGACTCCATCCTGATCGACGAAGCACGCACCCCGCTGATCATCTCCGGCCCGGCCGACGATTCCCCGGAGCTGTACATCCGCGTCAACCGCATCGTGCCGAACCTGGTCAAGCAGGAAGTGGAAGACGGCGAGGGCGACTTCTGGGTCGACGAGAAGGGCAAGCAGGTGCACTTGTCCGAAGCGGGCATGGAGCACGCCGAACAGCTGCTGGTCGAGGCCGGCATCCTCAACGGCGACACCGAAGGCCTTTACGCGGCGCAGAACCTGACCGTGGTCCACCACCTCAACGCCGCCCTGCGCGCGCACGCCATCTACCAGCGTGACGTGGACTACATCGTGCGCGATGGTGAAGTGGTGATCGTGGACGAGTTCACCGGCCGTACCCTGGCCGGTCGCCGCTGGTCCGACGGCCTGCACCAGGCGGTGGAGGCGAAGGAAGGCGTGCCGGTGCAGCGTGAGAACCAGACGCTGGCCAGCATTACCTTCCAGAACCTGTTCCGCATGTACAAGAAGCTGTCCGGCATGACCGGTACGGCCGATACCGAAGCATTCGAGTTCCAGAGCATCTACGGCCTGGAAGTGGTGGTGATCCCGACCAACCGCCCGACCATCCGCAAGGACAGCCCGGACCAGGTGTTCCTCAACCGCAAGGGCAAGTTCAACGCGGTGCTGGCCGACATCGAGGAATGCGCCAAGCGCGGCCAGCCGGTGCTGGTCGGTACCACCTCGATCGAAACCTCGGAAATGCTGTCCGAGCACCTGCGCAAGGCGGGCGTGAAGCACGAAGTGCTCAACGCCAAGCAGCATGACCGCGAAGCGACCATCGTCGCCAATGCCGGTCGTCCCGGCGCGGTGACCATCGCCACCAACATGGCCGGTCGTGGTACCGACATCGTGCTCGGTGGTTCGCTGGAAGCCGAGCTGCATGCGCTGGGCGAAGATGCCACCGATGAACAGAAGGCGGCGATCAAGGCCGACTGGCAGCAGCGCCACGAAGCAGTGAAGGCGGCAGGCGGCCTGCACATCGTCGGCACCGAGCGCCATGAATCGCGTCGTATCGACAATCAGCTGCGTGGCCGTTCGGGCCGCCAGGGCGACCCGGGTTCGTCCCGCTTCTACCTGTCGCTGGAAGACAACCTGATGCGCATCTTCGCCTCCGACTGGGTGCAGAAGGCCATGCGCATGATGGGCATGAAGGAAGACGACGTCATCGAAGACCGCCTGGTCAGCCGCCAGATCGAGAAGGCGCAGCGCAAGGTCGAGGCCCACAACTTCGACATCCGCAAGAACCTGCTGGACTTCGACGACGTCAACAACGACCAGCGCAAGGTCATCTACGCCCAGCGCGATGAACTGCTGGACGCCGAATCGGTGAAGGAGAACGTCGATGGCATCCGCGACGACGTCGTCTTCGACATCGTTGCGCGCTTCGTGCCGCCGAACTCGGTGGACGAGCAGTGGGACCTGCGTGGCCTGGAAGCGACCCTGGAGTCGGAGTTCGGCATGCAGATGTCGCTGACCGACCTGGTCAAGTCGCACGAGGAACTGGACGCCGAAACCATCGCCGCCAAGGTGCAAGAGCGCGTCAACCAGCACTTCGCCGAGAAGGAAGCCAGCGTCGGCGACGAGACCATGCGCGCGCTGGAAAAGCACGTGATGCTGACCGTGCTGGACCAGAGCTGGAAGGAGCACCTGGCACGCATGGACTACCTGCGCCAGGGCATCTACCTGCGGGGTTACGCGCAGAAGCAGCCGAAGCAGGAGTACAAGAAGGAAGCCTTCGAGCTGTTCTCGGACATGCTGGAGAACGTCAAGCGCGAAGTGGTGACCCTGCTCGCCCGCGTGCGCATCCGCAGCGACGAGGAAGTGCAGGCACTGGAAGCGGCCGAGCGCCAGCAGGTCGAGGCACGCCTGCGCCAGTCGCAGTTCCAGCACCAGGACGCCGGCGGCTACAGCGCCGACGAGGAAGCGGCGCAGGTGCAGGCCGCGCAGCAGGGCGTGGCCCAGGTGCAGCGCGAAGAAGCCAAGATCGGCCGCAACGATCCGTGCCCGTGCGGCAGTGGCAAGAAGTACAAGCACTGCCACGGCCAGCTGAGCTGACCGGCCAGAGAGCCCCGCGAAAGCGGGGCTCTCCCGTTCTGGGGCAGGAAAGTACGCGATCCGCGATTGCGCCGGTCCCCCTGTTGTAGGCATGCTCCCTGCATGCCTTCCCCCACCCGATCGATCCATGTCGTGGCGGCCGTCATCACCGACGCCCGTGGCCGCGTGCTGCTCAACCGTCGTACCGAGAACCGCGACATGGCCGGCCTGTGGGAGTTCCCCGGCGGCAAGCGCGAAGCGGGCGAAACCTCCGCGCAGGCCCTCGTGCGTGAACTGCGCGAGGAACTGGGCATCGAAGCCGAGGTCGGCGACTGGATCATGGACGTGCCACAGCGGTACCCGGACAAGCACCTGACGCTGGAAGTGCGGCACGTCCGCAGCTGGAAGGGCACGCCGCGCGGTCGCGAAGGCCAGGCCATCACCTGGGTCGCGCAGGACAAGCTCGGACGCTACTCGATGCCGCCGGCCGACCTGCCGGTGGTGGCGGCACTGCGCGAGCCCGACTGCTATCTGGTCACCCCTGCACCGGGTGAGGACGAGGCCGGTCAACGGCAGTGGCAGGAACGGCTGCAGCGCGCGGTCAGTGGCGGCCAGCAGCGTATCCAGCTGCGCCTGCCGCTGCAGCATCCTCGCCGTCAGGCCCTGATCGAGCAGGCGCTGCGTGCGCACCGGCGCGGGGTGCAGTGGCTGCTGAACCGCGATATCGAACTGGCGCGCTCGCTGGGTGTCGGCGTGCATCTGGGCAGCGAACAGCTGTTGTCCCTGCAGGCGCGACCGTTGCCGGATGGGCAGCTGGTGGGAGCCTCCTGCCACGATCTTGAGCAGCTGCAGGCCGCACAACGGCTGGGATGCGACTTCGCCGTGCTTGGGCCGGTGCAGGCGACCGCCAGCCATCCCGAGGCAACGCCGCTGGGCTGGGATGCGTTTGCCGCCCTGCGTGCACAGGTATCGCTGCCCATCTACGCGCTGGGTGGGATGGCACGCGGCCAGGTCGCTGAGGCGCGCCGCCATGGTGGGCAGGGCATCGCCGCCATCCGCAGCCTGTGGCCGGAGTAGAGCACGCTCGCGGGGTCAGATCCCCGCGCAGCCGGGCTCTGACCCCATTGCCGGGATCGGACCCCACCGGTCACAAGGTGATCCAGAAACAGCCGTACTGACGTCGCAGTCCCAGCACGGTCGCGGCGCGGGTGGCGCTGCCAGGCAGCGTCTGCTCAAGCCGCAGGCCTACGGGATGGCGCGACGTGGAGGGCTCGGTCGCGGATCCGGCCAGTGCAGGATCCTCGTCCTGGAGAAGGGCCTGTGCCTGCTGCGGATAGACCGGCACGACGTCCACCAGTGGCCGCCGCGCCAGCGACTCCAGCTGGCCGAGGATGCGCTGCGCGCCCGCGTCGGACACCGCCCCCCAGAGATAGAGTGAGGACAAGCGGTTCACGTCGTTGCCGGTGATGCCGGTGCGCAGGGCCTGTACCAGCTCGCTCAGGCGGCGCGGGCAGCGCGCCCCCAGCGAGTCCTGCGGCAGGTGGTTACCGGCAGGAGCGGGAGGTGGCAGCCGTGATCGCGCGCCGATGCTGTCGCAGGGTCGGTCGGTGTAGACGCTCTGGCCCTGTGCATCGGTGCAGCGGTTCAGGCGCGAGGCCTGGCCGTGGGCAACGCCGGGCGCAGCGGACAGCAGCAGCGGCAGCAGCAGGAGTGAAATGGATCTCATCGACGCAGGGTAGCGCCGAATGCACGCGTGCAGCGTGCTTTCAGCCCTGCAGCAGTTTCAACACGGCCGTTGTCGGCTTGGCCAGGTTCAGCGTGTAGAAGTGCAGGCCCGGCGCGCCGCCTTCGATCAGGCGCTGGCACAGCTTGGCCACCACTTCGGCGCCGAATGCACGCACCGATGCCGCGTCATCGCCGTAGGCCTGCATCTTGCGGCCGATCCAGCGCGGGATCTCGGCGCCGCATTGCTCGGAGAAGCGGCGCAGCTGGCTGAAGTTGGCGATCGGCATGATGCCGGGCGTGATCGGCACGTCCACGCCAAGCCGGCGCACTTCATCCACGAAGTGGAAGTAGGCGTCGGGGTTGAAGAAGTACTGGGTGATCGCCGCGTCGGCGCCGGCATCGATCTTGGCCTTGAAGTGCTTCAGGTCGGCCAGGGCATCGGAGGCCTGCGGGTGTGTTTCGGGATAGGCGCCGACCTCGATGCGGAAGGCATTGCCATGTTCGGCACGGATGAAGGCGATCAGTTCGGCGGCGTAGCGCAGGTCGCCAGGAAAGCCCATGCCCGAGGGCAGGTCACCGCGCAGTGCGACCAGCCGGCGGCAGCCGATCGCGCGGTACAGCTTGAGCAGTTCGCGGATTTCCTGGCGGGTGCCGCCGACGCAGGAGAGGTGAGGCGCCGCCTCGAAGCCGTGGTGCTGGTTGAGATGGCGCACGGTCTCGGAGGTGTAGCTCAGGGTCGAGCCACCGGCGCCGAACGTACAGGACACGTACTCGGGCGCGTAGTCCTTCAGCTTCGCCGCGGCACGGTCGAGCTGGCTGCGCTGTTCGTCGGTCTTGGGCGGATAGAACTCGAAGCTGATGGCGGTCATGGCACGGGCGATGGCGGCGGGTGCGAACCAGTATATCGCTTCATCAAGATGGATGTGCAATGAATGTGTGAAGCGCCTGCCGCGAAGGGGGAAGGGCGGGTACCCTGTGCCACTGAATCCCTGATCACGCCGCACACCATGTCCATCGTCCTTACCGATTTCGCCCGTCCCCGCCTGTTCCCGCGCGTGCCGCGCGGCAACACCATCCAGGACTGCACTGCCGAGCAGTTCGAGGCGTATCTCAACGCACACGCACCGCTGAAGGTGCTCGACGGCTACGCGCCGTTCTGCAAGCTGTTCGTCTACGAGAACTGGACCAGCACGCGCTGCCTGACCGTGCCGGTCACCGATGCCAACCGCCACCTGCTGCGCAGCGGCTACGAAGCGCGCAACCGCGATGAGCTGCCGGTGCTGGTGCGTTGGTTCGAAGGCGTCGAATCGCCGCGTGCGAACTACCTGGTGGTGATCCTGTACAGCGCTGAGCAGCTGGCCAAAGAGGGCTCACCGATCGATGCGGACTGGGGCATCGTCGGTTGCATCTACACCGCCGAACCGGAAGAAGTGCCGATGGCGCCGATCACGATGATGCGCAATGCGCTCGGTGTGGAGGAGGGGGGTTCCGGCGTGCCGCTGGACCGTGAGGCCTACCAGCGTTCGGTGGCGTTCTGGGAGAACAACGCCAACTGGCGGCCGTAAGCCCGGTCACGTGGGTCCGGCCGCGCTCAGCCGGAAAGCCATTCCCACCACGGGTAATGGTATTCGCGGTCGATTGCCTGCCAGTGCTGGCCGCAGTGTGCACAGGCGACCGTGTGGCAATCGCCCCAACCATCTTCGGCCTCCTGCAACGAGAGCAGCTGCATGTGGCCCTGTTCGATCAGGCGCCGGGGATCGAAGAACGGGTAGGTGGGGTTGAGCGCGCACAGGCAACCCTCGCGCGCCTGCCAGTAGCGCAATCGTCGCAGCGCCGCCTTCAGGTGCGCCTGGTTGCTGACCAGCATGCCGCCGAGTTCGATGGGCTCGCAGCGTCGCTCGATCAGGTCGGCGTGCGATGCCAGGGCCTCCAGCGAGGAGGGGGTGAACAACCGCGCAACCGTGCGCGCGGCGTCGGTGATGCGGCTGGCGTCGCGCGACAGCAGATCCTGCAGCAGCACGTCGGCCTGGGCATCGTCGAGCCGGGGTATCGGCGCTGCGGACCACGGCCAGCGCATCAGCGGGCCTTGCCGATGGCGGCGTAATGGCCGGCAGTAAGGCGCAGCAGGTCGGCCGGCGCCAGTTCCACTTCCAGTCCACGACGCCCGGCGCTGACATGCAGGCTGGGCAATACCTGCGCACTGGCATCCAGGAACGTGCGCAGGCGCTTCTTCTGCCCAAGCGGGCTGATGCCACCGACCACGTAGCCGGTGGCGCGCTGGGCGGCGTCGGCAGCGGCCATCTCACACTTCCGGCAGCCGGCTGCTTCCGCCAACGCCTTCAGGTCCAACTGGCCGGCCACCGGCACGATCGCCACCAGCAGCTCGTGGGTTTCGGTGCCGGCCAGCAGGGTCTTGAATACCTGTGCCGGGTTGAGGCCCAGCTTGTCGACGGCCTCGCCACCATACGACTCGGCGTGGGCATCGTGCACGTAGCTGCGTACGGTGTGGGCGATCTTCTCGCGCTTGAGCAGGGTGATGGCCGGAGTCATGGGTGCATCGTAGCGTGGGGCGACGCGGCTGCCTTGACCGAGGCTGTTGCCGTGATCTGGTAGCGCCGGGCCATGCCCGGCGGGTGCAGGGCGCCTGCTCATCGACACGCAGGCAATACGATCTCCACGCCACCGGGCATGGCCCGGCGCTACCGGGATGCTCGTGGGCTGGCGCTAGCGGCGTGCCTGACGCAGAACGGGCGCCCGAAGGCGCCCGTTCTTTCTGTTTCCGTTGCTGGGGCCGGGGCCCTTTCCTGCGGAAAGGGAACCGACCCCGGGCGCGGCATCAGTAGCGGTAGTGGTCCGGCTTGAACGGGCCTTCCACCGGCACGCCGATGTAGTCGGCCTGTTCCTGGGTCAGGGTGGTCAGCTTCACGCCGATCTTCTCCAGGTGCAGGCGTGCCACTTCCTCGTCCAGCTTCTTCGGCAGCAGGTAGACCTTCTTCTCGTAGCTGTCCTTGTTCGCCCACAGGTCGATCTGTGCCAGGGTCTGGTTGGCGAAGCTGTTGGACATCACGAAGCTCGGGTGGCCGGTGGCACAGCCCAGGTTCACCAGGCGGCCCTCGGCCAGCAGGAAGATCGCATTGCCGTTCGGGAAGACGTACTTGTCGACCTGCGGCTTGATGTTCACGTGCTTGATGCCCGGGTAGGACACCAGCGCATCGACCTGGATCTCGTTGTCGAAGTGGCCGATGTTGCAGACGATGGCCTGGTCCTTCATCGCGCTCAGGTGCTCGATGCGGATGATGTCCTTGTTGCCGGTGGTGGTGACGTACAGGTCGGCACGGCCCAGGGTCGATTCGATGGTGTTGACTTCATAGCCTTCCATCGCTGCCTGCAGGGCGCAGATCGGATCGATTTCGGTCACGACCACGCGTGCGCCGTAGGCACGCAGCGAGGCGGCGCAGCCCTTGCCGACGTCACCGTAACCGCAGACCACGGCCAGCTTCCCGGCCAGCATCACGTCCATGGCACGCTTCAGGCCATCGGCCAGCGACTCGCGGCAGCCGTACAGGTTGTCGAACTTGCTCTTGGTGACCGAATCGTTGACGTTGATCGCCGGAATCAGCAGGGTGCCGGCCTGGGCCAGCTGGTACAGGCGGTGCACGCCGGTGGTGGTCTCTTCGGAGACGCCCTTCCAGTCCTTGACCACGCGGCCCCAGTAACCCGGGCGCTCCTTGGCCACGCGCTTGAGCAGGTTCTTGATGACCTGTTCCTCGTGCGAGGAGGAGGCGGTGTTGACCCAGTCGCTGCCGTTTTCCAGCTCGTAGCCCTTGTGGATCAGCAGGGTGACGTCGCCACCGTCATCGACCACCAGCTCCGGACCGGTCAGGGTGCCGTCGGCCAGGGTGAAGGTCAGCGCGTCCAGGGTGCAGTCCCAGTACTCTTCCAGGGTCTCGCCCTTCCAGGCGAACACCGGGGTGCCGGTGGCGGCGATGGCCGCAGCCGCATGGTCCTGGGTCGAGAAGATGTTGCACGAGGCCCAGCGCACGTCGGCGCCGATGTCCTTCAGCGTTTCGATCAGCACCGCGGTCTGGATGGTCATGTGCAGCGAGCCGGTCACGCGCACGCCCTTCAGCGGCAGCTCGGCCTGGTACTTGCGGCGGATCGACATCAGGCCCGGCATTTCATGCTCGGCGATGTCCAGTTCCTTGCGGCCCCAGTCGGCCAGGGTGATGTCGCGGATCTTGTAATCGCCTTCGGTGGAGAAGGTCTTGGCAACAGCGTTCATGCAGTAGCTCCGGTTGTGGGCGAGCGGGTGCTCGCATCTAGCCGGGCGCCGTTGTTACAGAGCCACCTCACCGAGCCTGGCCGGCCTCATGGGGGTCCGGTCGCAGCGCCCCTCGGGAGGGGAGAACGGCCATTATATCGCGCGCCCGGTGTTTCATCGGCGTGACCCAACCATCGGCAGATGGGCGCCTGTGCACGGACTGTTAAGGTCGGGTTTTAACGCACCCTCAGGTGGAACGATGAGCACGCATGTACGCCGCAACCGGCGCTTGACCGGCCTGGTCCTGTCCATGGCCCTGTTGGCGGTGGCCCCGCTGGCCTGGGCGGCAGCGCCGCAGCCTGCGGCGGCCCAGGCCCAGGGGGCAAACGGCTACGAGCTGCCCTCGGCCGAGCTGCAGGCGGTGGTCGACGCCCCGCGTGCGCCCTCGCTGTACCTGTCGCCGCGCCGCGATGTGGCCGCGCTGATGCAGATGCCGTCGCTGCCGTCGATCCAGGTGGTGGCCCAGCCGGAACTGAAGCTGGCAGGCCTGCGCATCAACCCGCGCACGTTCTCCGACAGCCGTTTCAGCTTCGGCGAGAAGCTGTGGCTGATGAGCGTGGCCGACGGCAGGGAGCGGCAGATCAGCGGCCTGCCGGGCACGCTGTCGATTGCCAGCCTGGCATGGTCGCCGGACCAGAAGTGGCTGGCCTTCAATCAGGTGGACGCCGCCAGCGGCGCCAACGAACTATGGCTGGTGGATGTGGCCGCCGGCAGCGCCCGTCGCCTGGTCGCCGGCCTGAACACGGTGATCGGCAGCGGCTACCAGTGGCTGCCGGACAGCCGTGGTCTGGTGGTGTTCACCCGCCCGGCCAACCTCGGCGCCGCCCCGGCCGCCGACGGCATTCCCACCGGCCCCGCCGTGCAGCAGACCAGCCAGGGCGGCGGCGTGGTGTCGATCCGTACCTATCAGGACCTGCTGAAGAACGAGGCCGACGCGCGCCAGTTCGACTACTACGCCACCACCCAGCCGATGGAAGTCAGCCTGGATGGCCGCACCCGCGCGATCGGCGCGGCGGGCATCTTCATGGGCTTCTCGGTGTCGCCGGATGGCCGCTTCGTGCTGCGCCAGCCGGTGCAGCGGCCGTACTCCTATGTGGTGCCGGTCAGCAGCTTCCCGCGCCGCATTGAAGTGATCGACCGTGCCAGCGGCCAACTGGTGCACACCGTGGCCGTGCGCCCGCTGGTGGAAGGCCTGCCGACCGGCAACGACGCCGAAGTGACCGGCGTGCGCGACATCAGCTGGCGCGGCGATGCCGATGCCACACTGGTCTGGGCCGAAGCCCAGGACGGTGGTGATCCGAACCGCGACGCCAAGGTGCGCGACGCGGTGCTGATGCAGGCCGCCCCGTTCGACAGGCCGCCGGTGACGCTGGCCCAGCTCGGCAGCCGTCTGGCCGGCATCAGCTGGGGCCGTGGCGACCTGGCCCTGCTCACCGAGTCGTGGTGGAAGACCCGCAGGACCAAGACCTGGTTGATTGCCCCGGACAACGCCGGTGCCGAGCCGCGCCTGCTGTGGGATCGTGATGCGCAGGACCGCTATTCCGATCCTGGCCGGCCCCAGCTGTCCAGCGACGATCGCGGCCGCTCGCTGCTGCAGACCAGCCCCGATGGTGGCAGCCTGTATCTGGTTGGTGCCGGTGCTTCGCCGGAAGGTGACCGTCCGTTCGTGGACCGCTTCGACATCGCCAGCGGAAAGGCCACCCGCCTGTTCCACTCGCAGGCGCCGAACTATTCGGTGCCGGTGGCATTGCTGGACAACCAGGGCAGCTCGCTGCTGCTGAGCCGTGAAAGCCCGGACGAGCCGACCAACTTCCATGTGCAGTCGCTCACCGATGCCGGCGCGGCATCGCGCGCGCTGACCCACTTCCCGCATCCGCTGCCGCAGCTCAAGGGCGTGCAGAAGGAGCAGATCCGCTACAAGCGTGCCGACGGCGTGGACCTCACGGCCACGCTGCTGCTGCCGCCGGGCTACGATCCCACGCGCGACGGCCCGCGCCCGCTGCTGATGTGGGCCTACCCGGGCGAGTTCAAGAGCGCCGCGGCCGCCAGCCAGGTCACCGATTCGCCGTACCGTTTCAACGCGATCAGCTACTGGGGCCCGCAGGCCTTCCTGGCCAAGGGCTATGTGGTGCTGGCAAGTCCTTCGATGCCGATCATCGGCGAGGGCGACAAGGAACCCAACGACACCTATATCGAACAGCTGGTGGCCAATGCCCAGGCTGCGGTGGACGAAGTGGTGCGCCGTGGCGTGACCGACCGCGACCATATCGCCATCGGCGGCCATTCCTACGGTGCGTTCATGACCGCGAACCTGCTTGCGCATACGCGCCTGTTCAAGGCCGGCATCGCCCGCAGTGGTGCCTACAACCGTACGCTGACGCCGTTCGGCTTCCAGGCCGAAGAGCGCAACTACTGGCAGGCGCAGGACGTGTATCAGAAGATGGCGCCGTTCAACTATGCGGACCGGATCAAGGATCCGATCCTGTTCATTCACGGCGTGGATGACAACAATTCCGGCACCTTCCCGATGCAGAGCGAGCGCATGTTCGCCGCGGTGAAGGGACTCGGAGGGACGGCGCGCCTGGTGATGCTGCCGAACGAATCACACGCCTATCGTGCACGCGAATCGATCATGACCATGCTGGCCGAGAGCGAGCGCTGGCTGGAGCAGACCATCGGCCCGGCAGCCTCGGGCAAGGCGAAGAAGAAGCGCTGACACGTGCATGCCGGCGGCCCCTGCGAGGGGGCCGCCCCGACGCGGTTGCATTCCACATCGGCAGCGCTGGCGTTGCATGCAGATGAAACCATTTCTGCATCGCAGCACAGCCCCCGATCTGGGATAGGCTTGGATCCAGGATCCGTTGACCGAGGCCCGTGCGTCGCCGATGAACGAGTACCGCAGCAGCATCGAGTTTGCTTCTCCCGATCTTCCGCTCCGCGATGACGTGCGCCGGCTCGGCGCGCTGGTCGGCGACCTGCTGGTCGAGCAGGTTTCGGCAACCTTCCTCGACGATGTCGAGGATGTGCGCACGCGGGCCATCGCCCGCCGCGAAAACCAGGCGCCGCTGTCGGAGCTGGCCGATGGCCTGGCCGGTCGTACGCCGCAGCAGGCCGAGACGATGGTGCGGGCATTCAGCACCTACTTCCAGGTGGTCAACATTGCCGAGCGCGTGCACCGCATCCGCCGCCGCCGCGACTACCAGCGCGCCGGTACTGCCGCGCCGCAGCCGGATGGCCTGCAGGATGCGCTGCAGCACCTGAAGGCGCAGGGCGTGACGCTGGATGAGTTGGCGCAGTGGCTGCCGCGCATCGATATCGAACCGGTGTTCACTGCGCATCCGACCGAAGCCGTGCGCCGCGCACTGCTGGAGAAAGAGCAGCTGATGGTGGCCAGCCTGGTCGACAACCTCGACGGCCAGCGCACGCCGGGCGAGGCGGCAGCGGATGCTGCACGCTTCCGCATGGCGCTGACCGCTTCCTGGCAGACCACCGACTCCTCGCCGGTGCGGCCGACGGTCGATGACGAGCGCGAGCATGTCGGCTTCTATCTTGTGCAGGTGCTGTACCGGGTGATACCCGTGCTGTACGAATCCCTGCAGCAGGCGCTGCGTGATACCTATGGCGAAGAACTGGCGCTGCCGCGCCTGCTGCGTTTCGGCACATGGGTGGGCGGCGACATGGACGGCAACCCGAACGTGGACGCCCGCACCATCCGCAGCACGCTCGATGCCCAGCGACAGGCAGTGCTGGGGCGCTACCAGAAGGAGCTGCTGCAGCTGGCCAGCCTGCTCAGCCAGTCCACCGAGCGGGTGGGCGTGAGCGATGCGCTGCAGGCGCGCGTGTCGCACTACCAGCAGCTGTTGCCGAAGGTGCAGTCGCGCCCGCGGCACGCCGACATGCCGTACCGGCTGCTCAACGACCGCATGCGTGCGCGCCTGCAGGCCACCCTGGACGATGCAGAGGGAGCCTATGCAGGCCCGGACGAGCTGATCGACGATCTGCAGCTGATCCTCGACAGCCTGCGTGCCAACCGTGGCGAGCATGCCGGCGGATTCGCCGTGCAGCGACTGTTGTGGCGGGTGAAGACGTTCGGCTTCCATCTGGCGCGGCTGGACGTGCGGCAGGAATCGAGCGTGCATGCGCGCGCGCTGGCGGCGGTGCTGGGCGGCGAAGCGGCGTGGGAGGGATTGGATCCATTGGCCCGCGCCGGCCTGCTCGGGCCACACGCCAGCGGCGAGCAGCCGCTGCCGGTGGGCGACGACGAGGGCAACCAGCGACTGGATGCGGTGTTCGCGGCGCTGGCCGACGCGCGCGCGCGGCATGGCAGCGAGGCGCTGGGCAGCTACATCATCTCGATGGCACATGATCGCAGCGATGTGCTGGCCGTGCTGGCGCTGGCGCGCCGTGGCGGATTGGCTGACGAGGACGGCGCGGTGCCGCTGGACATCGCACCGCTGTTCGAGACGGTGGACGATCTCAAGCGCGGTACTGCGACGCTGCGTGACCTGCTGGCCGATCCGGTCTATCGCGCTCATCTGCGGGCACGCGGTGATGTGCAGATGGTGATGCTGGGTTATTCCGACAGCAGCAAGGACGGCGGCATCGCCGCTTCGCGCTGGGGCCTGCAGCGTGCGCAGGTGGAACTGCTGGACGTGGCGGCCGAGGCCGGCATCCGCCTGACCTTCTTCCACGGCCGTGGTGGTTCGATCAGCCGGGGCGGTGGCAAGACCACGCACGCGGTGGACGCGTCGCCACGTGGCAGCATCGATGGTCGCCTGCGCGTGACCGAGCAGGGCGAGGTGATCCACCGCAAGTACGGCATCCGCGCGCTGGCGCTGCGATCGCTCGAGCAGGCCACCGGTGCGGTGCTGCGGGCCAGTCTGCGTCCGCGTGCCGCGGAACCCCGCGAGGAGGGCTGGCGACCGGTGATGGACGTGGTCGCCACGGCCAGCAGCGAGGTCTATCGCGCCTTCGTCGGCCAAGCGGGTTTCATGGATTACTTCCGTACGGCGACGCCGATCGATGTCATCGAGCGGATGACGCTGGGTTCACGGCCGTCGCGTCGTCTCGGCCAGGATGCGGCACTGGGCAACCTGCGTGCGATCCCGTGGGTATTCGCCTGGAGCCAGGCCCGCGCGGTGATTCCCGGCTGGTATGGCGTGGGCAGCGGCCTGCAGGCGGCGGTGGATGCCGGCCATGAACCTGTCCTCCGCGACATGGCGCGCGACTGGCCGTTCTTCCGCACCTTCCTGGACGACATCGCAATGGTGCTGTCCAAGGGCGATATCACCATCGCCGAACAGTTCTCGCGTCTCTCCGGTGACCTGCACGGGCGCTTTTTCCCGCAGATCCAGCACGAACTGGCGCTGACCCGCCGCTGGCTGCTGGCACTGATGGACCAGCAGACCTTGCTGGAGCACGATGCGCGGCTGGCGCTGTCGATCCGCCTGCGCAATCCCTACGTCGATCCGATCAGCGTGCTGCAGGTGGACCTGCTGCAGCGCTGGCGCGCAAGCGGGCGGGAGGACGAAGAACTGCTGCGCGCGCTGGTGGCCTGCGTGAATGGTGTCTCGCAGGGTGTGCAGAACACCGGGTGATCCGCATCCGCCGGGCATGGCCCGGCGCTACCCGCCTCGGTGGGTGCGGGGCTTGCCCCGCACGCTCTCACTCTTCAGGCGAAGGCGGATTGGACGCCAGCAGTTCCAGGTGCCGTTGCTCCATTTCCTGCCGCAGCTGGCGCCGGATCAGCGCGGCGGCCTGCCGGCGCTTCTCGTCCGAACTGGCGGTCTGCAGCGGGGGGACTGGCGTTGGCCGCCCCTCTTCGTCCACCGCCACCATGGTGAAGAAACAGCTGTTGGCGTGGCGCACGCTGCGCTTGAGAATGTCCTCGGCCACCACCTTGATGCCGATCTCCATCGACGAGGTGCCTGTGTAGTTCACCGAGGCCAGGAACGTCACCAGTTCGCCCACCGCGATCGGTTGGCGGAACATCACCTGGTCCACCGACAGGGTGACCACGTAGCTGCCGGCGTAGCGGCTGGCGCAGGCATAGGCGACCTGGTCGAGCAGGCGCAGGATGGCGCCGCCGTGGACCTTGCCGGAGAAGTTGGCCATCTCCGGCGACATCAGCACGGTCATGGACAGCTGGTGGGTTTTGAGTTCGGTCGACATGCACCGATTGTATCGGCGTGGCGCGGCTCGTGTAGAGCCGAGCCCGTGCTCGGCTGCTCTCGGCGCAGGCAAAAGAAAGCCGAGCATGGGCTCGGCTCTACAGAAAGCAGAAGGGCCGCTTGCGCGGCCCTTCGTCTGTCTTACTTCAGTTTCGCATCGGCGCGCAGGGCGGCGGCACGATCGGTCTTCTCCCAGGAGAAGGCCGTGGCGTTGACCGTCTCGCCGGCACCGTTGAGGTAGCTGAACTCCTTCGGCTTGCGGCCGAAGTGGCCGTAGGCCGCAGTCTGCTGGTACATCGGGTGGATCAGGTCCAGCATCTTGATGATGCCGTACGGGCGCAGGTCGAAGTGCTTGCGGATCAGCTTCTCGATCTTGTCGTCGCTGATTTTGCCCGTGCCGAAGGTGGTGACCGAGATCGAGGTCGGCTCGGCCACGCCGATGGCGTAGGAGACCTGCACTTCGCAGCGGTCGGCCAGGCCGGCGGCGACCACGTTCTTGGCGACGTAGCGGGCAGCGTAGGCGGCCGAGCGGTCAACCTTGGACGGATCCTTGCCGGAGAACGCGCCGCCACCGTGACGGGCCCAGCCGCCGTAGGTGTCGACGATGATCTTGCGGCCGGTCAGGCCGCAGTCGCCCACCGGGCCGCCGATCTCGAACTTGCCGGTCGGGTTGATGTGGAACTTGGTGCCCTTGTGCAGCCACTTGGCCGGCAGCACCGGCTTGATGATCTCTTCGCGGACGGCCTCGATCAGGTCCTTCTGCTTGATGCCCGGGGCGTGCTGGGTGGACAGCACCACCGCGTCGATGGCGGCCACTTCGCCGTTCTCGTAGCGCAGGGTGACCTGGCTCTTGGCGTCCGGGCGCAGCCACGACAGCGGCGAGTTCTTCTTCTTGCGGATCTTGGCCTGCTGCTCGACCAGGCGGTGCGACAGGTGGATCGCGGCCGGCATGTAGCTGTCGGTCTCGTTGGTGGCGTAGCCGAACATCAGGCCCTGGTCGCCCGCGCCCATTTCTTCCGGCTTCTTGCGGTCCACGCCCTGGGCAATGTGCGGCGACTGCTTGCCGATCAGGTTCAGCACGCCGCAGGTGGCGCCGTCGAAGCCGACGTCGGAGCTGTCATAGCCGATGTCCAGGATGACCTTGCGGGTCAGCGCTTCGAGGTCGATCCAGGCGCTGGTGGTGATCTCACCGGCAACAATGGCCACACCGGTCTTGACCATGGTCTCGCAGGCCACGCGGGCGCGCTGGTCCTGGGTCAGGATCGCGTCCAGCACCGCGTCGGAGATCTGGTCGGCAATCTTGTCCGGATGGCCTTCGGAGACCGATTCGGAGGTGAACAGGTAGCTGGACATCAGGCTTAATATCCCTTGATTCGGATGGAAAGATGGGCGCGCATCATACACGGGGTGCGCCGCCTGTGCATTGTGAACCCGTACGGGTTGCCGGTGGTTAAGGTGACGTGCCCTCTGGCACAAGGCCTGGCGGGCGTCTGCAGGACACGGTGCGCAGGCAGTGTTCCACTGGCGTGACCATTGCCGCAAGGCCGTGTTGCGGGGGGGAAGGGGCGGTTCCGGCGTTGCCGGAGCGGGGCCGGCCGTCATCGTTCTGCCCCGAAACCGCCATTTGCTTGCCGCGTGCCAGGCGCAGGCTGTCGGCCAATCCGGCCGCCGGGTATCAGTGAGCACGCCATGCAGGAACTCGAACAGCGTCTGCAGCAACGCTTTCCGGAGTGGTTCCACGGCCGCCGCGGCCAGCTCGCGCGGCCACTGCTGCGCAGTGTCGGTCGCTGGTCGCGGCTGGACCGGGTGGAGGACTTCCTGCGGCGCAACGCTAACGTGCGCGGATTCGGCTTCGTGGCCGCCGGACTGGAGTTCCTGGACGGCCAGTACCAGGTGGATCCGGCCGCCCTGGCTCGCATTCCGGCCACGGGCCGTCTGCTGATCGTGGCCAATCATCCTTCCGGTGCACTCGACGCGCTGGCGCTGCTGGACGCGGTCGGCCGCATCCGCCGCGATGTGCGGATCGTGGCCAACGATCTGCTGGGCGCCATCGGCCCCCTGCAGGACCTGCTGCTGCCGGTCCGCATCCTCGGCGGCAAGGTCCAGCGCGGCAGCCTGCAGGCGGTGGAGCAGGCGCTGGCCGCCGAGCAGTGCGTGATCGTGTTTCCGGCCGGCGAGGTATCCCGGCTGTCGTTGCGCGGCATCCGTGATGGTCGCTGGCAGCGCGGGTTCGTCAGGTTCGCCCGGGCCGCCGGCGCCCCGGTGTTGCCGGTGCGGGTGGAGGCACGCAATTCGGCCCTGTTCTACGGCGCCTCGACCCTGTTCAAGCCAGCCGGCACCGCGCTGCTGGCGCGCGAGATGTTCGCGCGGCGTGGTCGGCCGCTGCGGTTGCGCGTCGGTGAACCGATGCAGCTGGGACAGGGCGACCCGGGCGAACAGCTGCTGGCGGTACGGCGCGCGGTGTATGCGCTGGGCCGCGACCTGCGCCCCGGCGAGACTGCCGGTGCCGGCCCCGAACCACTGGCCGCACCGGTGCCGCCGTCGCAGGTGGCGGCCGCCATCGCTGGCGCTGTCCGGCTCGGGCAGACCGCCGACGGCAAGCAGATCCTGCTGGCCAGCTGCAGCGCCGACTCGCCGCTGCTGCTGGAACTGGGACGCCTGCGCGAGCTGACGTTCCGCCAGGTGGGCGAGGGTACCGGCCACAGCCGCGACCTGGACGCCTTCGATCCGCAGTACGAGCACATCGTGATCTGGGACGCTGCCGCGCAGCGCATCGCGGGCGCGTACCGCATCATGCGGGGCGCGCACGCCCTGGCCCGGCGCGGACTGGCAGGGCTCTACAGCGCGTCGCTGTTCCGCTATTCCGACGATGCCATCACCCATATCGCCGAGGGGCTGGAGCTGGGCCGCAGCTTCGTAGTGCCCGATTACTGGGGCAGCCGCAGCCTGGACTACCTGTGGCAGGGAATCGGCGCCTACCTGCAGTGCCGGCCCGGCATCCGCTACCTGTTCGGTGCGGTATCGATCAGTGCGGCGCTGCCGCGCGATGCGCGCGAGCAACTGGTGGCCTACTACCAGCGCTACTACGGCGGCATCGCCGGCCTGGCCGAGTCGAACCGGCCCTTCCAGTACTTCGCGGCACCGCCCAGTTTCGGCGAACTGGATGCGGGCGCAGCCTTCGATGTCCTGAAGGCCAACCTGGCCGCACTCGGGACCGGCGTGCCGACCCTGTACCGCCAGTACACCGACCTGTGCGAGCCCGGTGGCGCGCGCTTCCTTGCGTTCGGCGTCGACCCGGCGTTCAGCGACTCGATCGACGGTCTGATCGAGGTGGACCTGTGCGCGATCCGACCGCACAAGCGCAAGCGCTACCTGCGCGATGCCGGAGCGCAGGCATGAGCGCGCTGGCGACGTTGTCGCCACACCGTCGCGCCGTGTTCGTCTCCGACGTGCATCTGGGGTCGCGCCATTGCCATGCGGCCGAACTGGCCGTGTTTCTCACCCAGCTGCGCTGTGAACGGTTGTACCTGGTCGGTGACATCATCGACCTATGGTGGATGGCGCATCATCGCGCCAACTGGCGGCAGTCGCACAGCGACGTCATCCAGGCGCTGCATGGACTGCGTCGCAACGGTACCGAGATCATCTACATCCCCGGCAATCACGATGCCTCGCTGCGCCATGTCTGCGGGTTGATGCTGCCGGCGATGCAGGTGCGTCGTCGTGCGATCCATGTGACCGCCGATGGGCGACGGTTGCTGGTCGCCCATGGCGACGACTACGACGGTGTCACCCATTTCGGCGGCCTGCAGGAAAAGTTCGGCGATTGGCTGTACTACCGCATCCTGACCGGCAACCAGGCGCTCAACGCCGTACGCCGCCGGCTGGGCATGCGCTACTGGTCGCTGTCGGAATTCCTCAAGAAGCGCAGTGGAGCGGCCGAGCGCTACATCGAGCGCTTCGTGCAGGCCGGGTTGGACGACGTGCGCCGGCGCGGCCTGGACGGCATCATCTGCGGGCACATCCACCGTGCGGCGCTGGTCGAGCGCGACGGCCTGGTCTATGCCAACGACGGCGACTGGGTGGAGAGCCTGACCGCGCTGGCCGAAGATCATGACGGCGCGCTGCGCCTGCTCGATCACCATGGGCGGACGCTGGTGGAGCTGCCCGGCGCAGCCCGGCGCGCGGCAGCTGCCTGAGCCCAGCGGCACCGGCCACCGTCCGGGCTCTGCTGTCGCCCGGCAAAGCCGTTAGCATCGGGCCATGGATTCCTTGACCCAGATCGTTCTCGGCGGCGCCGTAGCCGCTGCCATCGCTCCGCCCGGACATCGCCGCGCGGCCCTGCTGGCCGGTGCCGCACTGGGCACCTTGCCGGATCTGGATGCCTTGTGGCTGGGCTTCACTGCCGAGGATCCCGTAGCGGTGATGGTCGACCACCGCAGCTTCAGCCATTCGCTGCTGGTGTTGCCCTGGGTGGCGGCGTTGATCTGGTGGCTGTTCAAGCGCTACGGACGGGGGCGGGTGGCGCAGTCGCCGCTGCGCTGGTTCTGGGCCATCCAGCTGGCGCTGGTCACCCATCCGCTGCTGGATGCGCTCACCGTCTACGGCACCCAGCTGTGGTGGCCACTGCGGCCACACCCGACCATGGGCTCAAGTGTTTTCATCATCGACCCGGCGTACACGGTATGGCTGCTGCTGGGCTGCGTGGTGGCGTGGTTCGGGCGCGCGCGGCCGTGGGCCGGCAAGGTGCTCGGGCTCGCCCTGGTGCTCAGTACCGGCTACCTGGGATGGGGCCTGCTGGCCAAGGCTCAGGTCGACCGTGCCGCCCAGCAGAGCCTTGCGGCCATGGGGCTGGGCGATGCACCACGATTCTCGGTGCCGATGCCGTTCAACACCCTGCTGTGGCGGGTGGTGGCGATGACCCCGAACGGTTACGTGGTCGGCGATCGCTCGCTGGTGGCCGACCGCGGCCCGATGCAGTTCGAAGGCCACCCGTCCAACGTGCAGGCCCTGCGTGAAGCGCAGTCGATTCCGGCGGTTCAACGCCTGCAGTGGTTCAACCGTGGCTTCATGCGTGCGCAGATAGTGGACGGAATGCTGGTGCTGAGTGATCTGCGCATGGGCCTGGAGCCGGATTACACCTTCAACTTCGCGGTGGCACGGCAGGTCGATGGGCGCTGGCAGGCGATCGTGCCCGAGCAGCGGCGCACGGATTACAGCAGCCCAGCGGCGCGCGCCGATGTCGGCGTCAGGCTGGCCGCGATGTGGCAGCGGATCTGGCATGCGCCGGCAGCGACGGGCGCCACCGGCGGGAGTGCCCCGGTGCACGCGGGCGATTGATCGGCAGGCGGGGGTGCTGTGCCGGCGTCAGGCCGGCGGTGCTGTGCGGTTGAGCTGGATCGAGCGATGCAGGACCTGGCGCGGCGCATTGGCGATGTCGAAGCCGACGAATGCCAGCAGGAACTGCAGGCCCGAAATCAGCGAAACCATGACGATCATGAGCGTACCGACCGGCGTCGCAACCTCTGCCGATGCCGATGCGATCCAGTGGTACGCGCCGAACACGCCACCGAAGGCGAGCAGTCCCAGCCCGGCGATCAGCTCCAGCGAGGCGATGGTCAGGTCGCGCAGGAAATAGTTGTAACCCACGCGCTTGAGCGTGTTGCGCACGTGCTTGAAGGCGAACTCGCCCAGTACCCGGCTGATGCGCAGGTTGCTGGTCTCGTCGGCATAGCGCGCGTCCATCGCCACGTCCTGCACCACGGCACGCACCGTGTTGAGGCGGAACAGCATGTCGGTCTCGAAGAAGTAGCGGTCGCTGATCGCATCCAGGGGCAGGTGGCTGGCAACGCGGGCGTGGATGGCGGTGTAGCCGTTGGTCGGGTCGAACACCTGCCAGTAGCCGGACGACGCCTTGCTCATGAACGACAGCGCGAGGTTGCCGATCCGCCGCAACAGCGGCATGCAACGGATGTGGCTGAGGTTCCAGAAGCGGTTGCCCTTGGTGTAGTCGGCGTTGCCCTCGGCGATGGGAGCGACGAAGTCCATCAGCAGTGTGGGATCCATCTGGCCGTCGCCATCGACCTTCACCAGGATGTCCATGCCCTCGGCGATGGCCGCGCGGTAGCCGGTCTTGATCGCACCACCGACGCCGCGGTTCTGCGCATGGAACAGCACCCTGACCCGGGGATCGCGCGTGCTGTCCTGGACCATCCGGCCGCTGCCATCCGGGCAGGCATCATCAACGCAGTAGATCGCGGTGACCGCATCGTCGATCGCTGCGAGCACGCCGAGCACGTGGCGGGTCACCCGGTAGCAGGGAATGATGACGGCGATCTTCGGTGGCGTGGCCGGGCGCGCGTAGGCGTTCATCTGCATCGTCCTCAGGGCTGCGGCGTTGCCGGCGGCTGCGCGGGCGCGGCCAGCATCGCGGCTGCGGGCACTTCCACCAGGTCGGCGTACATCGAACGGGGTTCGGCGACGTCGCTGACCATCACATGGTGATAGCGGTTGAACGTGGTGTTGAAGCGGTCTTCGGGCATGTCCGGGAAGCGCGCGCGGAAGTACGCCAGCTGCGGGAAATACAGCGTGTGGTTGACTGCCGGGATACCGACGCCGGACAGCAGCGCACCGTAGCGCCCTTCCACCACCAGCGCTCCGTCCGCAGCCTGCCGTGCACCGCGCGCCTGCATCGACGCCAGCACGGCGCTGCGGTCCATGTCGAAGATCGGCCGGGCCGACTGCACCGGATTGAACAGCCCGTTGGTCAGCACGTTGCCGAGCGCGGCCACCGCCAGCACCAGCGCCACCGGATGCGCGGCGAACCGCGGGCGGCGCGCGGCGAAGGCCAGCACGCCCACGCACAGCAGTGGCCATGCATCGGCCGTGGCATGCAGCCGGCTGAAACTGCCCTGGCCGAAGGCGAACTTGAGCAGGCATCCCGCCAGCAGCAGAGCCGCGAGCAGCAGCAGGCGGCCGCGGCCCAGGCGCGCCCCGCCGCGCACCAGCACGATCGCGCAGCCGATGTTCAGCAGCAGGCCCAATGCCAGCAACGCACGGGTGGGCGGCACCATCGACAGTCCGGTCAGCTGGCCGATCCGCATCGGCACCGGCAGGAAGATCCAGCAGGCGACCAGCGCGATGCCGGCGACCAGCACCCCCAGCGACAGCCGGTGGCCACGCGCCCAGCGCAGCACCTGCGTCCAGTCGGCGAGGACGGCGGTGAACAGCGGCAGCAGGCTGCTGAACACTGCGATCTCGCAGGCGTTGGACGGCTCGAACGCAGGCAGCGGATAGAACCCGCGCGTCATCAGGTTGGGGAACCCGTGGGTGAGCAGCGCGACCGGGTTGACCCCGCCGCCGGCGCTCTCGCGCTGGCCGGGATAGACGGTGTTGCGGACGATCTCGATCGCTTCGTGGAAATAGCCCAGGAACGCCAGCAACGCCAGGCTGCCGGCGACCGCCGCATCGAGCAGGCGTGCCACTGTCAACGCATCGCGGCGGAAGGCCAGCACCAGCACGCCCATGGCCAGCAGCGCTGAAATGATGAAGGGCGGGTAGGCCACGGCCAGCAGCCAGACCACCAGTGCGTAGGCGCTGGCGAGGATGCGCAGCCAGCGGTTGTCGATCCGCAGCCAGGCCACGGCTACCCACGGGGCCAGCGCGAACGCGCCCCAGTTGGTCGTCCACCACACCTGCACGTAGGGCGAGAAGTACAGGGTCAGCGCGACCAGCACGGCCGCCAGTGGTGGAACCCGCAGCTGGCGCAGGAACAGTGCCCAGCCGCACAGGAACGCCATCGCCATGAACATGAAGAAGAACGAGTAGGCGTTGGCCGGTGGCAGGATGAAGAAGGCCCAGTGGTACGGCTTGAACAGCAGGCCCCAGTCCAGCAGCGGAAGCGCCTGGAACGAGCGCAGCGTCTCGTGGTATGGCGAAAACGCGTTGGTCGCGCCGAAGTCGTTGGCCACCGCGATCTGCACGTACGGGGTGTAGACCATCCACTCGTCCATGCGGATGCCCCGCGCCTTGCCGAGCAGGGGCTCGATCGGCGCCAGCCCCAGGTACTGGCTGGCCATCGCATACGACGAGGGCGTCAGTGCAAATGCGACATACAGCAGGCACAGCACCGCCACGATGCCCAGGCACAGACGGGCCTGGCGGGAGTCGAGGCCATCCAGCAGGCCGCCTTCCCGGGCGGCGAGGGGCAGCGTGCTACCCGGAGTCGTTGCGCGTGCTGTCATCAGGAATCCCTTCAGGCGCGGAGCTCGGTGGTCCCGTTGCCGCGCACGCGGAAGGGGCCGGGTCCAGCGCGCGCCCGTCCTCGACGCCAGCCCGCGACGATTCTAGCGGGTTGCCAGCCATGCGGCGCGTGGCACTGCCGCAGCGCAGCGGTGCAGGCGCCGGTCAATACACCGTCGCGCGGCCCTGCACGAACGAGAAGAAGAACACGGCATTGGGATCGTTCTGCACCAACCGGAACTCGCGACGCATGCCCTCCACCGTATCCTCGTCCACGGTGCCGGCCTGCAGCAGCTGCTCGGCGGCCGACAGCAGCAGCTGCTCCCAGAACGCGATCATCGTCTTGCGCCGCGCCGGCTCGCGGTTGTCCAGGTGGATCGTCTTGATCTCGGTATGCACATCGCGGAAACCACCGGCCAGCAGCAGGTTGCCGAGCTTGGCGCCGACGAAGGGATCGCCGCCGTGGTCGTACTGGAAATCATTGAATGCCATCCAGTAACGCCAGATGTGCGGCGAATACGGATCGAGCAGGAACGATGCGTTCATCACTTCGGTGATGTAGACCGGCGATCCCGGTGCGAGTACGCGGCGCACTTCGCTGAGCACGCGGGCCGGCGAAGGTACATGCTCCAGCACCCAGCACAGGAATGCCGAATCGAAGCTGCGTGCCTCGAACGGCAGCTCGCCTGCATCGGCCTGCTGCAGGGTGTAGCGATCGCTGCACCACGGCGTGCGCGCGAGGTTCTCGCGGGCGGTCGCCAGTTGCGTTTCGCTCAGGTCCACGCCGGTCACGTGCAGGTCCGGGAAGCGGCGCAGCAGGATCTCGGTCTGCGCGCCGACGCCGCTGCCGACTTCCAGCAGGCGTCGTGCGCTGCCGTAGTCGATCTGGCCGAAGATGCTCGATTCCAGCAGGCGGGCCTGGGTCATCAGGCGCTGCTGTTCGGTGCCGGAGAACCCGTGCAGGTAGGTGGGGGAGGAAATCGGCGGTGTCATGGTCGCGGGCTCGTGGTGCGTCGTGCAGGGTCGACTGCAGGGCGTGCGGGGTCAGGCAGCCGACGGCAGCGCCGGTTGCCCGGCGATCAGTCGGTCGAAGTACTCGGTGGTCAGCGTGATCTGGCTCTGCGGATCTTCGGCGCGGTTGACCACGGCGCGGAACGCCGCATTCTCGGGCCGGTCCTTGGCGTACCAGCCCAGGTGCTTGCGCGCGATGCGCACGCCCTGCGGCTCGCCATAGAAGGCATGCAGGGCGTGCAGGTGGCCAAGCAGGATATCGCGCACTTCGGCCAGTGACGGCGGGGCCAGTTCCTCGCCGGTGGCCAGGTAGTGCGCCACCTCGCGGAAGATCCACGGCCGGCCCTGCGCCGCGCGACCGATCATCACTGCGTCCACGCCGGTCTGCTGCAGGACGAAGGCGGCCTTGCGCGGCGAATCGATGTCTCCATTGGCGATCACCGGAATGCGCAGCGCGGCCTTGATCTCGCCGATCGTGGCGTACTCGGCCTGGCCGGTATAGTGCTGATCGCGGGTGCGGCCGTGCACGGCCAGGGCGGCGATGCCGCTGTCCTCGGCGATACGCGCGATCAGCGGCCCATTGCGGTGGTCGCAGTCCCAGCCGGTGCGGATCTTCAGCGTGACCGGCACATCGACCGCGTTGACCACGGCAGCAAGAATGCGCGCCACCAGCGATTCATCACGCATCAGCGCCGAACCGGCCCAGGCATTGCAGACCTTCTTGGCCGGGCAGCCCATGTTGATGTCGATGATCTGCGCACCATGGTCGACGTTGTAACGCGCCGCCTCGGCCAGCTGCTGCGGCTCGGTGCCGGCGATCTGCACGCTGATCGGTGCCGGTTCACCCTCATGGTCCATGCGGTGGATCGACTTGCGCGTGTTCCAGAAGCGCGGGTCGCTGATGGTCATCTCGGAGGCGGCCAGGCCCGCGCCCAGCCGTTTGCACAGCAGGCGGAACGGCTTGTCGGTGACGCCGGCCATGGGCGCCAGCACGACGTTGGGAGCAATGGTGTAGGGGCCGATCTGCATACGCCCATTGTAGGCCGCAGGCGGTCACATGGCCGGGTCGGCGAGGCGCCGGTTCAGGCCGATCCGGACCGACCTCATGCCGTACGGGCATCAGCAGATGCTTGACGGTTGCTTCCGCCGCCCCCAGTGGCGGGTCATCCTGGGCGGCTGGGGCAGGGCTGCGTGCCCTGCATGGGCGCAGGCAGAAAAAGGCCCGGGCACCTGCGCGCCCGGGCCGGTTCATGCAGCTGCGGCGTGGACCTACCGGATTTCCACGTCGGCCGGGGTCAGCCGTGGCATCGCCGCTGCGGCGCCTTCCTTCTCGGTCGAGCGGCCCGCGAACTGGTTGGCGAAGCGCACATGGCGTGCGAACGGCGCCTCCGGCAGCTGGGCAAGGGAGGCGGCCAGCGCGCCGTTGAAGGCGTCGCCGGCACCGGTGGTATCGATCGCCTGCACCTGCTCGGCACCCACGCGGTAGTACGGCTGGGTGTCGCCGCGCAGGTTCTCATCGGCATGCGAAACGAACACGCCCACCGAGCCCAGGGTCACCACCACGGTACCGTTGCCGACCAGCTTGCGGCACAGCGCATGCAGGCTGGCACCATCCAGCGCGGCCACGTCGTTGGCATCCACGCGCTCGCCGACATGGCGGCCCAGCAGGGCAGCGAACTCGGTCTCGTTCGGGGTGATCACATCGGCCAGCTTGAGCAGGCCGATGGTCGAGGGGGCGTCGGCCGGTGCGGTGTTGAGCACGGTGGTGACACCGGCCTCGCGGGCGGCAGCCAGTGCCGCCTCGATGGTCTGCACCGGCGACTCCAGCTGCACCAGCACCACCCGGGCACCGGTCAGCAGCGCCTGTTGCTGCTGCAGGAAATCGGTGCTCAGGGCGGCATTGGCGCCCGGGCCGATCACGATGGTGTTGCGACCCCGTGCATCGACATAGATGCCGGCGGTGCCGGTCGGTTCGCTGCTGGCTTCGGCGATCAGCGCGAAACCGTCCTGGCCGGCGAGGTCGCGGGCGGTGGCACCGCCGGCGTCATCACCCAGGGCGCACACGAAGTGGGTATCGGCGCCCGCGCGGCATGCGGCCACGGCCTGGTTGAAGCCCTTGCCACCGGGGCCGGTGCTGTAGCGGCCGGCAATGGTCGCGCCCGGTGCCGGCAGCGACTCGCACCGCCACACGTGATCGACATTGAAGGAACCGACGACAACGACACTGCTGCTCATAGGGAATCTTTTCTCGAACTAGGGTTCAACTGAAATGCGTCAGCACGCCGGCGATGGTCGCCGTCATGAAGGTGGCGATGGTACCGCCCAGTACCGCGCGCAGGCCGAACTTGGCCAGGTCGTGGCGACGTTCCGGGGCCAGGCCACCGATGCCGCCGATCTGGATTGCGATCGAGCTGAAGTTGGCGAAGCCGCACAGCGCATAGGTGGCGATCAGGCGACCTTCATTGGACAGGGTCACGCCGGCGACCTGGCCGTTCACGATCTGCGACAGCTCGGTATAGGCGACGAATTCGTTGATCACGACCTTCTGTCCGATCAGCGACCCCACGGTGGTGGCGTCGGCCCACGGAGTGCCGATCACCCAGGCGATCGGTGCCAGCAGGTAGCCGAAGATGGTCGACAGGTTGGTCGGCTTGCCGATCTGTGCGGCCAGGCCGGTCACTTCGCCGAGCCAGGTCAGCGGGGCGTTCAGCAGGGCGATCAGGGCGATGAAGGCCAGCAGCATCGCGCCGATGTTCAGCGCCAGCTTCAGGCCGTCGCCGGCGCCGGCCGCCGCCGCGTCGATGATGTTGCTGGAGGTCTTCTCCACTTCCATCTTCACCGTGCCGCGGGTCAGCGGGGTGCCGGTTTCCGGGATCAGCAGCTTGGCCACCACCAGCGTGGCCGGTGCGGCCATGATGCTGGCCGCCAGCAGATGCTTGGCGTAGAACGCCTGCTGGGTCGGGTCGCCCCCGCCGAGCATGCCCACGTAGGCCGCCAGCACGCCGCCAGCGATGTGGGCCATGCCACCGATCATCATGGTCAGCAGCTCGGACTGGGTCATCTTGGCGATGTATGGGCGCACGGTCAGCGGCGCCTCGGTCTGGCCGATGAAGACGCTGGCGCAGACGCTGGTGGTTTCGGCACCGGACACGCGCATCACCTTGGTGATCGCCCACGCCATCACCCGGACGATCGCCTGCATGACGTTCAGGTGGTACATCACGCCCATCAGCGCGGAGAAGAAGATGATGGTCGGCAGCACCTGGAAGGCGAAGATGAAGCCGTAGTTCTGGACGTCCATCAGCGAGCCGAAGATGAACTTCGAGCCCTCGTTGACGAAGCTCAGGACCTTCACGAAGCCGTGGCCGAGCGCATCGAACACGTCGCGGCCGCCGGGGACGAGGATCACCAGCGCCGCAAAGGCGATCTGCAGGGTGATGCCGGTGGCGACGAGCTTCCAGTCCACCGCGCGCTTGTTGTTGGAAAACAACCAGGTGATGCCGATCAGCACCGCCAACCCGAACAGGCCGAAGCCGATCCTGCCCAAACCTTCGACCATGTGAGTGACTCCCCTGGGGCGTCGCGAAAAACGGGAAGCCTAGTGCAGGGCAGGGGCCGGGGCAAGGAAAAGCAGCGTGCGCGCGGCCATCGGCACCGATCGGGCCAGCAACGGCAAGGGGTTGCGGTCGGCACGACGGGTAGAATGGGGCTCGATTCCGGCCCGGATGCGGGCCCGCAGCAGGAGATTCGCATGCATTACCGCCGCCTGGGCTCCACCGGCCTGCCGATATCCGCCCTGTCCTTCGGCGCCTGGGTGACCTTCGGTGACCAGATTCCGCGCGACGAGGCCCGCAACCTGGTTGCCGCGGCCTGGGACCATGGCATCAACTTCTTCGACAATGCCGAGGGGTATGCCAATGGCCGCGCCGAGCAGGTGATGGGCGATGTGATCGCCGACCTGCGCCTGCCGCGCGATGGGTTCTGCGTGTCCAGCAAGGTGTTCTTCGGCAGTGCCAAGGATCCGCGACCGACCCAGCGTGGCCTGTCGCGCAAGCACGTCACCGATGCCTGCCATGCCGCGCTCAAGCGCCTGCGGGTGGACTATCTGGACCTTTATTACTGCCACCGCCCGGATCCCGACGCGCCGATCGCCGAGACCGTGCACGCGATGGATACCCTGATACGGCAGGGCAAGGTGCTCTACTGGGGCACGTCCGAGTGGTCGGCGGCACAGATCCAGCAGGCGCTGGACATTGCCGCGCGACACAACCTGCAGGGGCCATCGATGGAGCAGCCGCAGTACAACCTGCTGCACCGCGAGCGGGTGGAAACCGAGTACGCCCCGCTGTACGCGGGGGCCGGCCTGGGCACCACCATCTTCTCGCCGTTGGCGTCCGGCCTGCTCAGTGGCAAGTACGACCGTGGCATTCCGGCCGACGCCCGGCTGGGCCGCGAGGGCATGGAGTGGCTGCAGGATCTGGTTCTGGGCGCCGATGCACAGGCGCGCCTGGCCCAGGTCCGTCATTTCAGCGCGGTGGCACGCGAGCTTGGCCACGCCCCGGCCAGCGTGGCCATCGCCTGGTGCCTGCGCAATCCACAGGTGTCCAGCGTGATCCTGGGCGCCAGCCGGGTCGAGCAGCTGCTGCAGAACCTGCAGGCTCTGGAAGTGCTGGAGCAGATCGACGCCGCCGGCTGGGCCCGGATCGAAGCCGCCTTCGTCTGACCCGCAGCATTTTCCCGCCGGGGAGTCGAACTGTGCTCGACCCCAGGGTCGCCGCCACCCACCATTCGATTCACAAAATCTATCGAATTTTGGATTTCGATCATTAATCTCATCAATCAAATTGAGAATGGTTGTTGATTGTCAACTGAGAATCATTATCATTTAACTCGTCCCTCGCACGAGTCCAGATGCTCATGAACGCTCAACCTGTACTGCTGCGCCCCGAAACACTGACCCTCCGCGATCGTCCGGTCCGCGTCGTTCCGCCGGAAGAGGTCATCGACAGCGAAGCCCTGCTCAAGGGCCGTCGTGAAATCCTGATCCAGCACGGCGATCGCTTCTATCGCCTGCGGCACACCAGCAACGACAAGCTGATCCTGACCAAGTAACGCGGCCTGGTCGCCCGCCTCCCTCCCTCCTGCCGGGCGCCGCCCGCAGGGTGGGCGACCCGTCCGCTCCTGCTCTCTCCCCCTCGGTCTACCGCGTACGCTCCGGCGTGCCGGTGGCCGGGGGTTCCCCTGCCTGACCGAACGAACCCGATGACCCGCCATACCGCCCTTTGCCTTGCTGTCTGGATGGCGCTGCCGCTGTCCGCCCACGCTGCCACCGCCGCCAGCGCCGCGCCCGATGCGCGCGAATTCGATCGCGTGCAGGTCACCGCCACGCGCACCGAGCGCGCAGTGAGTGACGTCGCCGCGACGGTGGACGTGATCGACCGTGAGCAGATGGACCGGCACCTGGTCCAGGACATCAAGGATCTGCTGCGCTACGAGCCGGGCCTGTCGGTCAGCCGCAGCGCCGCGCGCTTCGGCCTGGGCAGCATCCGTATCCGTGGCCTGGACGGCAACCGTGTGCGGGTGCAGACCGATGGCATCGCGATGCCGACCAGCTTCAACATTGGTTCGTTCTCCAACGCCAACCGCAACTTCACCGATCTGGACACGCTCAAGCGCGTGGAGATCGTGCGCGGCCCGGCCAGCTCGCTGTACGGTTCCGATGCGCTGGGCGGCGTGGTCGCCTTCGTCACCAAGGATCCGGCCGATTACCTGAAGGATGGCAAGGACAGCTACGTCGGCCTGAAGTTCGGCTACGACGGTGAATGGAAGGGCCTGCTCGGCGGTGTCACCACGGCGTTCGGCGGCGAACACTGGAGCGGCATGGTCAACATCAACCATCGCCAGGGCCAGGAAACCGACAACAAGGGTGACGTGCGCAGCAACGACAACACCCGCACCGCCCCCAACCCGCAGGACCGCGACGGTCGCAGCGGCCTGGCCAAGCTGGTCTATGCACCGAGCGAGGACCAGCGCTTCCGCCTGACCGTGGAAGGCAACGAAGACAAGACCGAGACCAACGTGCTGTCTTCGATCGACCGTACCACCACCACCGGCATGAAGGCGCGCGACAAGCAGAACCGCACCCGCGTGTCGTTCGCGCATGAAATGGATGCGCTGGACAAAGGCTTCGCCGACAGCCTGCACTGGCAGCTGTATACCCAGCACAGCGAAACCACCCAGATCACCGATGAGGACCGTGCCAACCGCAGCCGTCGCCACCGCGAGTTCAACTTCGACCAGCGTGTGTACGGCCTGCAGGCGCAGTTCAACAAGGCCTTCAGCACCGGCAGCGTCGAGCACGCGCTGACCTATGGCTTCGAGGGTGCACGCACCGAGATCCGCCAGAAGCGCGATGGTTTCCAGGTACTGGCCAACGGCCAGACCAGCACCACCATCCTGCCCGATGCGTTCCCGGTACGCGATTTCCCGATCAGCAAGACCACCGAGCTGGGCCTGTATGCGCAGGATGAAATGCGCATGGCTGGCGGCAAGCTGTCGCTGGTGCCGGGCGTGCGCGTGGACCGCTACGAGCTGAAGCCGGAAGTGGACAACATCTTCGCCGAGGACAATCCCGGCGTGGCGGTGGCGAAGCTGACCAAGACCAGCGTCTCGCCCAAGCTTGGCATGGTCTATCGCTTCACCGACGAATGGTCGCTGTTTGCCGGTTACTCGCACGGCTTCCGCTCGCCGCCGTACAACGACGTCAATCTCGGCTTCACCAACTTCGCTTTCGGCTACACGGCCATTCCCAATCCGGACCTGAAGCCGGAAACCAGTGATGGCATGGAACTGGGCCTGCGCTTCCTGTCGCCGGCTGCCTACGTCAGCGTCAGCGGCTACTACAACGAGTACAAGGACTTCATCGAGTCGCAGTCGCTGGTCGGCACCAATGCGCAGGGCCTGATGGTGTTCCAGTCGCGCAACATCGCCGACGCCCGCATCTACGGCGCTGAACTGAAGGCCGGCGTCGACTTCGGCCAGATCAGCCCGACCCTGCAGGGCTGGGCACTGCGCAGTTCCGTGGCCTGGTCGCGCGGCGACAACAAGACCGAGGACACCCCGCTGGATTCGGTCGACCCGCTGCGCGGCACCGTCGGCCTGACGTACGACACCGATGCCTGGGGTGTCGAACTGGCCGGCACGTTCGTCAAGCGCAAGGACCGCGTCGCCTCGGCCACGGTGTACCGCCCGGCCGGCTATGGCGTGGCCGACCTGATGGCACATTGGAACTTCGCCCCGGGTGCGACCTTCAACGTAGGCGTGTTCAACCTGGGCGACAAACGCTACATCGATTGGTCCAACGTGGGTACGACGCTGTCGTCGACCAGCCGCGTGCTGGATCGCTACACCAGCCCGGGTCGTACCTTCTCCGCCAGCCTTGCCGTGTCCTGGTGACCTCATGAGCCGAGCCTTGTCCGCACGCAGGAATGACTCCATCGCCGCGCCACACCGCGCGGCATGGCCGACCCCGGCACAGCTGGCCACGCTTGGCACCGTGTTGTGTCTCTACCACGCCGACGGCAACGAGCTTGGCGGCTGGCGCCAGGCGGTGCGCGTGCATGCCTGCCAGGGCGTGGACAGCGAGGGCCTGCGCGAAAGCCTGTGCTTCCTTGACGGCCGTGGCCGCTGCGTGTGGCGCCTGTACCTGCTGCCGGACAGCGATTTCCTGGCCTGGGACCGGTTGGTGGCCGCGCTGCCGCCGGGCCCACAGCACGACAGCGACGGCAGTGTCGGTGAACGCCTGTGGCGGCGCCTGGCCGGTCATCTCGGCGGCCAGCGTTGGCGCCTGTGTGCGCTGCGCCTGCATGCCGCCGATGACGGCCGCACCCTGGCGGCCAGCCTGTCGACGCTGTCGTCGCTGGGCGCGGCCACCGCACGCCGCATCGCGCGCCTGGAAGGCGCAGAGGGCGAGCTGGCCATCGACGACTGCTGCTGTGCCGACGCCGCGCGCCGGCCGCCACCACGGATTCCCGGCGACCAGCCGCTGATCCGCCTCTGATCTGTTCCTGATGGAACGCCCGACGGCCACGGATGGCCTCTCAACGAACCTGCAACCCCGAAGGAAGACCCCGATGAAATTCCAGACAGCCAGCGTCCTGCTGTTGCTCGCCGGCAGCGGCGTGGCCAGCGCGCAGCCCTCCGACATCGCCCGCGATCACGACAGCATTCTGGCCATGCAGGGCGAGTACACCGTGGATTTCGCCTTCGACGAAACCGTGCTGCTGAAGCCGGGCTACGAGCGCGCGCCGGCGATGCGCAGCGGCGGCAATGAAATGGTCATCGTGGTCGAGGACACCCCGAAGCGCATCGTGCTGCAACACCTGCTGCTGGACGAGAAGAGCGGCCACATCACCAAGCACTGGCGCCAGGACTGGGTCTACGAGGCCCCGAACCGCTTCGAGTTCAGTGCCGATCAGACCTGGCGGGTACGCAGCATCCCGGCGGCGGTGAACCAGGGCGCCTGGACCCAGTGCGTGTATGAAGTAAGCGATGCACCGCGCTACTGCGGCACCGGCAAATGGACCTACACCAACAACGTGCCGAGCTGGACCAGCGACCTGAGCTGGCGCCCGCTGCCGCGCCGTGAGTACACCAAGCGCAGCGACTACAACGCGCTGGCGGTGGTCAACCGCCACACGCTCACCCCGAACGGCTGGACCCACGAGCAGTTCAACACCAAGGTGCAGCGCAACGCCGACGGCAGCCAGGTGGAGATCGCGCGCGAGTTCGGCTTCAACGACTACGTGAAGACCACCGAGATCGACTTCACCCCGGCGCGCGACTACTGGAAGGCCACCGCCGGCTACTGGGCCAAGGTGCGCCAGCGCTGGGACGGTTTCCTGACCCAGGCTCCGGGCGTGCACCTGAAGACCAAGCTGGATGGGATGGCGATGATCATTCCGCTGTTCACCCAGGCGCAGGACCTGCAGGATGGCAAGCAGGTGAAGGACGCGCAGATCGACGAAGTGTTCGCCAGGTACGTGGAAAAGGCCCAGTAGGGTCGAGCCATGCTCGAGGCCACAGCCGGATCCACGCATGGCGTGGCCTACCGCAAGGAAGGGTGCCGGGCTTGCCCGGCACGCCTTCCGGGGCGCGCCTTCGTCAGGCCTCGCGCAGGGCCAGGGCGGGCGGGGTATGCAGGATGCGCCGGGTGCCCCACCAGCCCGCCAGCAGGCTCAGCCCGATGCCGACCACGCCGCCCAGCAGCAGGCCCGGCCACGGCGGCAGCAGCGGCAGCTCGAACACCTTCTGCGACACCACCAGCCCGATCACGGCCGTGGCGCCCACCGCCAGCAGCGCGGCGAGCGTGCCCAGTGCCCCGAACTCGACCAGTACCGCACCGCGCAGCTGGCGCCGGGTCGCGCCCAGCGTGCGCAGTACCGCGCTGTCGTAGCGGCGCTCGCCGGCCGTGGCCTGCAGGGCAGCCAGCAGGACCAGCACGCCGGCCAGCAGGCTGAACACCATCACCAGCTGCACCGCCTGCGCCACCCGTTCCATCACGTCGCGCACCTGCGAGATCACCGCATCCACGTCCAGCAGCGACAGGTTCGGCTGTGCACGCACCAGTTCGCCCAGCCCGGCTGCCTGGCCGGCCGGCAGGTGGAATGCCGAGAGCAGGTTGTGCGGGGTGTCGCCTACGGCGTTCGGATTCAACAGCACGAAGAAGTTCGGCCGGAACGTGTTCCAGTCCGCCTTGCGCACGCTGGTCACGGTGAACTCGCGCTGCTGCTCGCCCACGGAAATGCCGATACGGTCGCCGGTCGAGACGCCGTAGCGTTTGGCCCAGCCGGTTTCCACCGAGGCTTCGGGCGCAGTGCTGTCCGCCTTCCAGAAGTGGCCCTCAAGCAGCGTATTGGCCGGCGGGAAAGTGCTGCGCCAGCTGAAGTTCAGTGGCCGGTTCTCGTCGTCGTCCTCGCGCGGGCCGTTTTCCCGCCCCTGGCCGTCCTGCGCCTGGTCCACGCGCACCGGGGGCTTGCCGTTGATCGCGATCAGGCGGCCGGTGGCCATCGGTTCGATGCTGGCATCGGCAGCACCCAGCGCGCGCAATGCTGCCAGCACGCCGTCGCGTTGTTCGGGCTGGATGTTGATCAGGAAGTAGTTCGGCGTGTTCTCCGGCAGGCGCTCGCGCCACTGCTGCAGCAGCCCCGGCCCGGTCACGGCCAGCAGCAGCAGCGCGCACAGCGACAGCGACAGGCCCACCAGTTGCATCACCGCCAGCATCCGGCGGCGGGTCAGGGCGGCCAATCCCAGCCGCCAGTTGCCGTGCAGGCGGTGCTGCAGGCTGCGCAGCACCTGCAGCAGCACAAAGCCGCCCAGGCCCGCCGCTGCGGCGAGAGCGGCCAGGCCACCCAGCACCCACAGGGCCAGCTTCAGGTCGCCGGTCACCTGCACGGCCAGCACCAGGCTGGCCAGCAGGGCGGCGACGTAGGCCAGCAGCGAGGCGGGCGGCAGTGCAGCGAAGGAGCGGTTGAGTACGCGCATCGGCGGCACTCCGCGCAGGCGCAGCAGCGGCGGCAGGCCGAAGCCGAACAGCAGCAACAGACCGATGCCTGCACCGGTCAGCGCCGGTGTTGCCTGTGGCAGCGGCAGGCGCTGCGGTATCAGGCTGCCCAGCACCTGTACCAGGCTTTCCTGCGCGGCCATGCCCAAGCCGATGCCGAGCAGGCAGGCCGGAACGGCCAGCATCAGCAGCTGCAGTGCCAGGCCCAGCAGGATGTCGCGCTGGCGTGCTCCCAGGCAACGCAGGATCGCCACCTGGTCGATGCGGCGCAGGGCGAAGCGGTTGGCGGCCAGCGCGGTGGCGACGCCGGCCAGCAGCACCGCCAGCAGCGCGCTCAGGCCGAGGAAGCGCCCGGCCAGATCGAACGCCTGGCGCACGCCGCGCTGGGTGTCATCCACGCTGAGCAGGCGCATGCCCTTCACCTGTGGCTGCAGCCATTGCCGGAACGCCGCGATCCGGTCGGCCGGCCCGGCGAACATCAGCCGGTAGCTGATGCGGCTGCCGGGACCGAGCAGGCCGGTGCCGTCGACATCAGCGCGATTGACCAGCAACGTCGGCGACAGCGTGAGGAGGTCGCCGCCGGCATCCGGTTCGGCCTCGATGATGCCGGCGATGCGCAGCGTACCGGCGCCGAACTCGAGGTCATCGCCGGCCTTCAACCCCAGCGCCTGCAGCAGGCGGGGATCGGCATAGGCCTGGCCCTGCGGCGGCATGCCGGCATCGTCGATCAGCGCACCACCGGGCGTGCTGCGTACCCGCAGCGTCCCCCGCAGCGGATAGCCGGCCTGTACCGCCTTGATGCTGGCCATCTGGCTGGCATCGCCCTGGAACAGCACGGTGCCGAAACTGGCCATGCGGGTGGATGCCAGTCCCCGCTGCCTGGCCTCTTCGGCGAAGGCGGCCGGCGGGTCGTCACGACCGGCGACGCCGAGGTCGCCGCCGAGCATCTCCGCAGCGCTGCTGGTCAGTGCCAGGTTGACCCGGTTCACCAGCGTGCCGACCGCGGTCATCACCGCCACGCCCAGTACCAGCGCGGCGAACACGGTCAGCAGGTCGCCGGCCAGGGCTTCGCGGCGCAGCGCGCGCCACGCATGCCGCAGCAGGTTCATGCGCGGGCCTCGTGCGCGACCGCCTGCAGGCGGCCGTTGTCGATGCGGTGGATGTGCTGGCAGCGCTGGGCCAGGCGCAGATCGTGGGTGACCAGCACCAGCGTGGTGCCGCTGCCGGCGTTGAGCTCGAACAGCAGGTCGCTGATGTGCTGGCCGGTGCTCTGGTCCAGCGAGCCGGTCGGCTCGTCGGCGAACAGGATGCGCGGCCGGGTGACGAAGGCACGCGCCAATGCCACGCGCTGCTGTTCGCCGCCGGACAGCTGGCGCGGGTAATGGCGGGCGCGATGGGCCAGCCCGACCTGGTCCAGCACGGCGTCCACCCGCGCGCGATCCTCGCGCCCGCCCAGCTCCAGCGGCAGGGCGACGTTCTCGGCGGCGGTCAGCGCCGGCAGCAGGTGGAAGCTCTGGAAGACGAACCCGACCTCGCGAGCACGCAGCTGCGCGCGGGCTTCCTCATCCAGGCTGGACAGTTCGTGCCCGGCCAGAGCGATGCGACCGCGGCTGGGCAGGTCCAGCCCGGCGAGCAGGCCGAGCAGGGTGGTTTTGCCGGAGCCGGAGGCGCCGACGATGGCCACGCTGGTGCCTTCATGGACCGTCAAAGTGATGTTGTCCAGTATGTGGACTTCACCCTCCGGGCCATGCACGGATTTGCCGACCTGGTCGACGGCGATGGCGACGGGCGCGCTGCGGGGGGACAGGCTGTCGATGAGGAGACTCCAATGCGCAAGACGGGATGGAGCCGGCGAGCCGGCATGATGATGGTGCTGTTGCTAGGGTTCCTGCTGTTGCCCGGGCTGGCCTGTGCCAAAGGTCCGGCCGGTACCGTCCTGGTGCTCGGCGACAGCCTCAGTGCTGCCCACAATATCCCTGCCGATGCCGGCTGGGTCAGCCTGCTGCAGCAGCGGGTCAGGCAGCAGTCGAAAACGCCGGCGCGGATCGTCAACGCCAGCATGAGCGGCGAGACCACCGCCGGCGCCCTGACCCGGCTGCCGGGCCTGCTGGCGAAGGAGAAGCCGGACGTGGTGGTGATCGCTCTGGGGGGCAACGACGCCCTGCGCGGGCTGACCCCGGCGCAGGTGCAGGGCAATCTGGAAAAGATGGTGCAGGCCAGCCAGAAGGCGGGCGCCAAGGTGCTGCTGCTGGGCATCGATGTGCCACCGAATTACGGCCCGGCGTACCGCCAGCGGCTGGCGGCCGCCTACCGCGCGCTGGCCGACCGCTACGCTGTGCCGCTGCTGCCGTTCCTGCTGGAGGGGGTGGCCCTGCAGCCGGGGATGATGCAGGCCGACGGTCTGCACCCCACCGCCCAGGCCCAGCCGAAGGTGCTCGACAACGTCTGGCCCCTGCTCAAGCCGCTGCTCTGAGCAGCGGATCGGACCTCTTGACGGAACTTCACATTGCCTCCACCGTCGATCCGGCATGTTTCACAAAGCTGAAGTTAGAGGGAATCACATGCGTCAGACGAAGGAGACTTCCGGCTTGGTGCTGGTGGTCGAAGACAACCGCAACATCTCCGAGATGATCGGCGAATACTTGGAAGGTCGTGGCTTCGAAGTCGACTATGCACAGGATGGCCTGGACGGCTACCGGCTTGCGGCGGAGAACAGCTATGACGTGGTGGTGCTGGACCTGATGCTGCCGCGGCTGGATGGCATCGAAGTCTGCCGGCGGCTGCGCAACGATGCGCGCAAATCGACGCCGGTGCTGATGCTGACCGCGCGCGATACGCTGGACGACAAGCTCACCGGCCTGGGTTTCGGTGCCGATGACTACCTGACCAAGCCGTTCGCGATCCAGGAACTGGAAGCACGCCTGCGCGCGCTGATCCGCCGCGAACGCCGCCAGGTGGGTTCGGAAGTGCTCAAGGTCGCCGACCTGGTGCTCGATCCGGTCAGCATGCGCGCCACCCGCGCCGGCACCGAACTGCAGCTGTCGCCGATCGGCCTGCGGCTGTTGACGATTCTGATGCGCGAATCGCCGCGGGTGGTCACCCGCCAGGAAATCGAGCGCGAGATCTGGGGCAACGGGTTGCCGGATTCGGACACCCTGCGCAGCCATCTGTACAACCTGCGCAAGATCATCGACAAGCCGTTCGATCGCCCGCTGCTGCATACCGTGCAGAGCGCCGGCTATCGCATTGCGGACATCGCCCAGCCGATGGCCTGAGCAGGGACCGTGCCGGTGCAGCTGCAGGCCCGGTGCGGTAGCGGACGGGCAACAGGGCAGGGGATGACCGACCGGCAGTGTCGGCGGTCATCATCCCTGCACGACCACGGCGCGGTGCGCTGCCTATAATCGCAGCGCTCTGACCGGGACCCCGCAATGCCGCACGGCCTGCCGCGCAAGATCCGTATCGCCTTCATCCTGCAGGCAGTGCTGGCCAGCCTGGGCATCCTGCTGGGCGCATGGCTGGTGTCGCTGGTCATCAAGCACAGCCTGGTCGGTGCAGCGCTGCGCGAGGAAGCGGCGTATTACTGGACGCTGCACGACGCGTCCCCCGCACAGCCCCCCCCCAATACGCAGAACATCCGCGGCTACCTGCTGGAAAGCGGCCAGTCCGCGTTGTCGCTGCCGGCTAACCTGCGCGACCTGGAGCCCGGTTTCCACGAACTGCCGGCGGATGACCAGCTGGTCCTGGTCGATGTGCGGCCGGCCGGCCGCCTGTATCTGGTATTCCTGCGCTCACGCGCGGAAATGCTGGCGTTCTGGTTCGGCATCGTGCCGGTGCTGCTGACCCTGCTGGCGGTGTATGGCGCCAGCTGGATCACCTATCGCGCGTCCAAGCGTCTGGTATCGCCGGTGAACTGGCTGGCGCGGCGCGTGTCGCGCTGGGATCCCGGCCACCCCGAGGCGGCTGATCTGGAACCGAACAAACTGCCGGCGGACATGCAGGGCGAGACCCGGCAGCTCGCCGCGGCCCTGCATTCGCTGGCCAACCGGGTCAGCGCGCATGTCGCCCGCGAACGCAACTTCACCCGCGATGCCAGCCATGAACTGCGCACGCCGTTGACGGTGATCCGCGTGGCCAGCGACATGGCGCTGGGGGATGATTCCCTGCAGCCGCGCCTGCGCCGCAGCCTGCAGCGCATCCAGCGTGCCGGGCGTGACATGGAAGCGGTGATCGATGCCTTCCTGATCCTTGCCCGCGAGGCGGATGTCGAGCCGCAGGTCGAGCTGTTCGATGTCAACGACATCGTCCGTCACGAGGTGGACAACGCCAACGAACTGCTGGGTACGCGCCCGGTCGTGGTGCACCTGCACAGCGACGGACCGGTGAATCTGCATGCGCCGCCGCGGGTGCTGCAGGTGGTGGTCAGCAACCTGGTGCGCAACGCCTGCAGCTATACCGACGAAGGCCGCATCGACGTGCATGTGCGCGACGACCGGGTGGTGGTGCGCGACACCGGCATCGGCATGTCTGCCGAAGCCCTGTCGCGCGCGTTCGAGCCGTTCTACCGCGCCGAACCCAGTCGCCCGCAGGGCACCGGACTGGGCCTGTCGATCGTGCGCCGGCTGTGCGATCGCTTCGGCTGGAAGGTCAGCCTCTCCAGCGAACCCGGGCAGGGAACCGAAGCCACCGTGATTTTCCGCTAGAGGGCTTTTGCCGGGTCAGAAGCGGGCATTCCGCGGAATGGCAGGGGTAGCGCCGGGCCATGCCCGGCGTGCGCAGTGCCTCAGTCGCAGGTCACCTTCGGTGCCAGCGCGCGGGTCCAGATGGCATATCCGGCGGGCGTCATGTGCAGCATGTCCTCACGGAACAGCGCGCGATCAGGCTGGCCGTCGGCGCCCAGCATCGGCGTGTAGATGTCGGTGAAGCCGGTGTTGGGCAGCCTGGCCAGCGCCGCCTTGACCAGCGTGTTGGCCTCGTTGATCGCCGGCAGCAGGTGCGCCCGTGACGGGCTGGGCTTGATCGACACGTATTCCACCCGGGTCTTGGGCAGGTCGCGATGCACGCGCTGCACGAAGGCGACCACATCGTCGCGCACCTGCACGGCGCTGCGGCCGCTGTTGAGGTCGTTGTCGCCGGCGTACAGGAAGACCTTGCACGGCGCGTACGGGATCACGATCTGTCCGGCATACCAGGTGCTGTCCCGGACTTCCGAGCCGCCGAAGCCCCGGTTGAACACCGGCTGGCCGGCGAAATCGGCCGCCAGGCTGTCCCACATCCGGAACGACGAACTGCCGATGAACTCGATGCCACCACGAGGCGGCGGGGCGACCTTGTCGGCGGCGGCGAAGGCGGCCATGTCGGCGGCCCAGGCCACGTTGGAGACCTGCTCGGGAACGCGGGGCGACGGCGAGGGAACGCGTGCCAGCGCCAGCGGCGCAAGGGTCAGCAGGCCCAGCATCAGCAGAGCGGGACGGCGGTGGGACATCGTGCACTCCAGGCAGGAAGGAGGGAGCCATCATAGGAGGCGGGCGCGGCCCGCGCTTGTCCCCGGCAGGCCATTCGGCCCGGCCGCGCGGAGTATGGCCGGCGGCCTTGTGGCAAAATGGCGACTGTCTGCCCATCCCTGTGCACCCATGACTCCCTGCCGTGCGTCTGAGCGGTCGCTGCGCCGCGCCCCCGTTGCTGGATGCTCCACCCGTGGCTGACCAGTTCGGCCACATGCCGCGCGGCCCGCGCCGCATCTTCCAGGCCGCGCGCTGGTCCTGGCAGGGCCTGCGGGCTGCCTGGCTGCATGAGTCCTCGTTCCGGCTGGAGGTCTACCTGCTGGTCCTGCTGACCCCGGTGGCGATCTGGCTCGGCCAGACCCCGGTGGAGCGCGCGCTGCTGATCGGCTCGATGCTGCTGGTGCTGGCGATGGAACTGGCCAACTCCGCCATCGAGGCCGTGATCGAGCGCTACGGCAGCGAGATCCACGAGCTGGCCGGGCGCGCCAAGGACATGGGTTCGGCCGCCGTGTTCGTGCTGATGATGAACGTACTGCTGTGCTGGGCCCTGGTCGTGGTCCCGCATGCACTGGCCGGCCGCTACGGCTGAACCCCCATTCCCCCACTGCCTTGAAGAGTTTCCATGTCCTTTGAGTTCCTCGCCGACCCCAACGCCTGGGTGACCCTGTTCACCCTGAGCGCGCTGGAAATCGTGCTCGGCATCGACAATCTGGTGTTCATCTCCATCGCGGTCAGCAAGCTGCCGGAAGAGCGCCGTCCCTTTGCGCGCAAGCTCGGCATCGCCGTGGCCTGCATCACCCGTATCGCACTGCTGGTGTCGCTGGCCTACCTGGCCCACATGTCCGCCAACCTGTTCACCGTGGCCGGCATGGGCATCTCCATCCGCGACCTGGTGCTGATCGTGGGTGGCCTGTTCCTGATCATCAAGGGTTACATGGAGATCAAGGAACTGATCACCGGTGGCGAAGACGAGAATCCGGCGACCAGCAAGGCGTCGGGCGTGTTCGGCATGGTCATCCTGCAGATCGCCATCATCGATATCGTGTTCTCGCTGGACTCGGTGATCACGGCCGTCGGCATCGCCGACCACATCCCGGTGATGGTCGCTGCCATCCTGCTGTCGGTGCTGGTCATGCTGCTGGCGGCCAATCCGCTGGGGCGCTTCATCGACGCCAACCCGACGGTGAAGATGCTGGCGCTGGCCTTCATCCTGCTGATCGGCGCGGTGCTGATCCTGGACGGCCTCGACGTGCACGTGCCCAAGCCGTACATCTACGCCGCGATGGGCTTCTCGGTGCTGGTGGAATGGTTGAACCTGCTGATGCGCCGTCGCGCGCGAGACCACCACGTGCCGGGCGCCGGCGACTGGTAAAGCGTATGACCTCGAACCCCCGGCCCGGCCGGGGGTTCTGCTTTGCGGGCTACCGCGTCCGCCGGGCCATGCCCGGCGGGGGCTTTTGCCTGCAATGCCGGCGTACACCTTCACTTGTGAACCCGTATCAACAGTGTTTTCCCCGGACAAGGCTTAATCCGGTGCGGCAAAGCGCGCAGGCTACGCGCTCCCGATTCCCGCCCCCAGGAAGTCCCCCATGAAGTCCAGAGCCGCATTGCTGGCGCTTGCCGTCGGCGCCTTCGCCATCGGCACCACCGAGTTCGCCCCGATGGGCCTGCTGCCGGTCATCGCCGACGGCGTAGGGGTTGGCATTCCCACCGCCGGCATGCTGATCACGGCCTACGCCATGGGCGTGATGCTGGGCGCGCCGGTGATGACGCTGCTGATGGGGCGGTTCGGCAAGCGCACCGCGCTGATGCTGCTGATGTCGATCTTCGTGGTCGGCAACCTGCTGTCGGCGCTGGCGCCGAACTATGGCCTGCTGCTGTTGTCGCGGCTGGTCACCAGCCTCAACCACGGTGCCTTCTTCGGTATCGGTGCGGTGGTCGCCGCCAGCCTGGTACCGAAGGACAAGCAGGCGGCGGCGGTGGCCACGATGTTCATGGGCCTGACCATCGCCAACATCGGCGGCGTGCCGCTGGCAACCTGGGTCGGCCAGCAGCTGGGCTGGCGCCTGTCCTTCGCCGGCACCGCAGTGCTGGGCGTGGTGGCGATCATCGCGCTCGGCCTGGCCCTGCCGGCCTCGGCACCGGGCCCGCGCCCGGACGTGCGCCGTGAACTGAAGGCGATCCTGCAGCCGCAGGTGCTGCTGGCCATGGCCACCACGGTGCTGGGCGCCGGTGCGATGTTCACCCTGTACACCTACGTGGCGCCGGTGCTGACCGAGCTGACCGGTGCCTCCAATGCCTTCATCGCGATGTCACTGGCGCTGATCGGTATCGGTTTCACCATCGGCAATGGCATCGGCGGGCGCATGGCCGACTGGTCGCTGGATGGCGCTACGCGGATCCTGCTGGCGGCGCTGGCGGTGTTGATGTTCGTGCTGCCGCTGGCCTTCATGAATCCCGTGACCGCAGCGCTGGGTGTACTGCTGTTCGGCGCGGCGACTTTCGCCATCGTGCCGCCGCTGCAGATCCGGGTGATGGAAGCGGCCACCGAGGCGCCGGGCCTGGCGTCGTCGATCAACGTGGGCGCGTTCAACCTCGGCAATGCCGTGGGTGCGGCGCTCGGCGGTGCGGTGATCAGCTCGGGCCTGGGCTACGCGGCCATTCCGGTGGCCGGTGGCCTGCTGGCGGCATCGGGCCTGCTGCTGGCGTGGCTGGGGCGTCCGCGCACTGCGGTGGCCGAAGCCTGCTGAGGGGTGTTGGATTCCGGCAGGGCTTGCAGCCCTGCACCCGCCGAATCAACGTCAACGGCAAAAGCAAAAGCCTGCATTCCCCGCCCCGCCTTCGACAGATTCCCGCGATCTGTCGCAACGGCGTTGCGCTCTGGTAGGTGTCGACCTTGGTCGACACGAATGCCTGAAGAACCGGCTTTTGCTTTTGATTTTTTCTT